>SZOV01000024.1 GCA_030263375.1 Deltaproteobacteria bacterium PRO3 | reverse complement strand
AGCCTCAACGCCTCGGGCCGTTCGCGGGCCCTGATCAACGACGAGCCGGTGACGCTCAAGACCCTCCAGGCCCTGGGGGAGAGGCTCGTCCACCTGGTGCGGCAACACGCCGCGCACCGGCTCCTCGAGCCGGATTTCCTTTTGGAGTTGCTCGACCGCTTCGGCGGCCACGAGGGCGCGGCGGCGGGCTATCGCGACGTCTTCGCACGCTACCAGGCCGCCGACCGCGAGTGGCGCGAGCTGAACGAGCGCGTTCGAGAGACCCGACGGCAAGAGGAGTTCCTGCGCTTCCAGTGCGACGAGCTCGCCAAGGCCGAGCTGCGCGCCGGCGAAGAAGAGGAACTGGAGGCCGTCAAGGCCCGACTCAAGCACCGCGTTGCCCTCGCTATGCAAAACTACGAGATGCGCCAGCTGCTGGTCGACGGCGAGGCCTCCGTTTCCGACCAATTGGGCAAAGCGCGGCACCTGGCCGAAAAATCCCGCGATATGGACGAGAGCCTTAATCCGCTGCTGGGCGCCCTCGACGAGGCCGCGGCCGCCGTCGAGGCCGCCGGGCGCCTGCTCGCCGACTACGGCGAGAAGCTCGAGGAGGATCCCGCCGAGCTCGACCGACTCGAAGACCGCCTGGCCCTGATCTCCGGCCTGAAGCGCAAATATCACGAAGACGAGTCCGGCCTGGTCGCCCTGGCCGAGCGCCTGCAGGGGCAGATCGGTGAGCTGGAAAACTTCGACCGGGTCTTGCAAGACGCCGAGGCCCGCCGCGCCGAACTTGAGGCCGCCCTGCGCGAGGCGGCCGCGGCCTTGCATGCCAAACGCAAGGCCGCCGCCAAAAAGCTCGCCGCCAAGCTGTTGCAGTCGCTGCAAGAGCTGGCCCTTCCCCACGCCCAACTGCAATTCCTGCTCGAGTCCGCCAAGGAGGTCGCCGAGTACCGCCCGAATGGCGCCGACGCACTGACCCTGCTCGTCTCCTTCAATCCCGGCGAGGAGGCGCGCCCTTTCGCCGAGATCGTCTCCGGCGGCGAGCTCAGCCGCCTGCTCTTGGCCTTCTACGAAATCGTCTTTCCCGCCGAGGAGATCGGCAGCTTCGTCTTCGACGAGGTCGATGCCGGCGTCGGCGGCAAGGTCGCCGAGCTGATCGGCCGCAAGCTCGAGGCTTTGGGCGCGAAGACCCAGGTGCTTTGCGTCACCCACCTGCCGCAGATCGCCTGTCGCGCCGCCCGCCATTACACCGTCGAGAAGTCGGTGCGCGACGGCCGCACTTTTTCCGAGATCCGTCTGCTCAAGAAGGACGATCGCGAGCGCGAGATCGCCCGCATGCTCGCCGGGGTCGAGGTCACCCCGCAGGCCCTCAAGCATGCCCGCGAGCTGCTGAAAAACGCCGCCGCTTGAGCGCTGGCGGCCGCGCCCCTTTCTTTGCTACAGTCGGGGCGGAGGTAAGGATATGTCCGGGTTCGTCGAAACCGCCGAAGAGCGCACCGCCCGCGTCCTGCGCTACCAGGCCGGACTGCTCAAGCTGGCCAAGGCCCCGCCGGCCGACCTCGAGACCGCCCTGCGCCGCATCACCGAGGTCGACAGCGAGACGCTGGGGGTGGCCCGCGTCGGCATCTGGCTCTTCAACGAGGACCGCAGCGAGATCGTCTGCCAGGACGTCTATCTTCAGGGCGAAAACCGCCACTTATGCGGGCAGAAGCTATTGGCGAAAAACTACCCCGCCTACTTTCAAGCTCTCGAAGAAAGCCGCATCCTGCCGGCCTCCGACGCGCGCCGGGACCCGCGCACCCGCGAGTTCACCGAGGGCTACCTGGTTCCCCAGCAGATCTTCTCGATGATGGATGTGCCGATCCGCCTGGGCGGCAAGGTCGTCGGCATCGTCTGCCACGAGCAGGTGGGCGCGCTGCGGGATTGGTCGCTGGAGGACCAGGACTTCGCCTCCTCCATCGCCGACATGGTCTCCCTGGCCTTCGCCGCCGAAGAGCGCCGGAAGGCGGAGGAGGCCCTCCAAGAGAAGACCGCCGCCCTGGAGCGCTCCAACCGCGAGCTGGAGCGTTTTGCCTACGTCGCGACCCACGACCTTCAAGAGCCGATCCTCCTGATCATCGCCTTCGCCGACCGTCTCGAACGGCTGCTGGGAGCCCGCGCCGAACCGCAGGCCCTCGACTACCTGCGGAGGATCCAGCGCTCGGGGGAGCGGATGCGCGAATTGATCGACGACCTGCTCCAATTCTCCCGCGTGACGACGCAGGCCAAGCCCTTCGAGGAGTTGGAGCTGAGCCAGGTTTTAGCGGAGGTTCGAAAAGACCTCGAGCTGCGCTTCGCCGAGAGCGGCGGCCGCCTCGAGACGGGCGCCTTGCCGCGGGTCTTCGCCGACGCCTCGCAGATGCGCCAGCTCTTCCAAAATCTCCTCGGCAACGCCCTCAAGTTCCGCGATCCGAGGCGCGCGCCGGTTCTCCGCGTCGCCGGCCGCGCGATCTCCGAAAAATTCTGCGAGATCTCGGTCGAGGACAACGGGATCGGCTTCGAGGAAAAATACCTCGAGCAGATTTTCCGGCCCTTTACCCGCCTCCACAGCCGCAGCGAGTACGAGGGCAGCGGGATCGGCCTCGCGCTCTGCGAGAAGATCGTGCTCCGCCACGGCGGGACCCTCACCGCGCGCAGCGAGCCGGGGCACGGCTCCAAATTTCTCTTCACCCTGCCGCTGCCGCCGGCGAAACCTTGAAAATATTCGTTTCGCGGGCGTCGGGGATCGGATAGCATTCCGGACGTGCGTCCGGATCTTTTTTCCAACCTGGAACGAAAGCTGAAGCGCGAAGGCATCGCCGACTTCGAGGCCTATTTCGAGAGGGTCGAGTCGCGCCGCTTCGAGGCCAAGGACGGCGCCATCGAGTCCGCGCAGGGCGCGGTGGAAGAGGGGCTGGCGCTGCGGGTCTTCCGGGAGGGGCGGCAGGGCTTCGGCTATTCGACCGACTTGAGCGACTCGGGGCTCGACTACCTCTGCGCCAGCGTCGTCGCGTCGCTGCCCTGGGTGGATCCCGAGCCCGATCTACCCCTGCCGGAGGCGTCGCCTCCGACCGCCGAACCCGAGCTCCGCAATTTCGACGCCGGCCTGGCCGCGGTGCCGGAGGCGCGCAAGCGGGAGCTCGCCCTCGCCCTGGAGGCGGCCGCGAAGGCGGTCGATCCCCGCGTCAAGCACGTCCGGGCGGCCGCCTACGACGAAAAGACGCTCGATGTTCGGCTGCGGAATTCCGCCGGCCTCGACCGCGCCTTCCGCCGGACGCGTTGCCGCATCGGTGTGATGTCCGTGGCCGAGGCCGACGGGAGCGCCGAGAGCGGCTACGAATTCGACAGCTCGCCCTTCTTCGAGCGCCTCGACCCGCGCAAGGTCGGCGAGGCCGCCTCGCGACTCGCCCTGAGCTATCTGGGTGCCACCACGCCGTCCAGCCGTCGGGCGCCGGTCTTGATCGATCCCTTGGTGGCGGGGGAATTCCTCGAGGTCTTGGCGGGCTCCTTCCAGGGGGACGCGGTCTTCAAGAAGCGCAGCTTTTTGGAGGGGAAGCTCGGGCAGAGGGTCTACGCACCGCTGCTCTGCATCCGCGACGCGGGCCTGCTGCCGGAGGGCAGCGCCTCCTGTCCTTTCGACGGCGAGGGCCAGGATTCCCGCGATTTGCCGCTGGTGGAGGCGGGCGTCGTCTCCAACTACCTGCTCGACCGCCTCTACTCGCGGAAGCTCGGCCTGAAGGCCAATGCCTCCCTGGTCCGCCGGGGCCTGCAGCGTCCGCCCTTTATTTCCTATTCCAATCTCGTCCTCGAGCCCGGCGAGCGCTCCGACGAGGCCCTGTTCCGCGAGATCGGCTCCGGCATCCTAGTCACCGAGGCCATCGGGGTGCATGCGGCCAACCCGGTGACGGGGGATTTCTCGGTGGGTATTCAGGGTTTTTTGATCGAAGGCGGCGAAAAGCGCGGCGCCGTCAAGAAGCTGGCCTTGGCCGGCAACCTTCACCAGATGTTGGCCGATCTTAGGGCCGTCGGTTCCCGCTACCGCACCCACGGCGGGGTCGGGGCCCCGACTCTGGCGGTCCAAGAAATGGCGATCGGCGGCGCCTAGCCTGGGTTTTGAGCATTTGCCATGAAATAGGGGCTTGCATATAATCGTCGCGTTCGTTTACGTTGGACGGACGACCTGGGCTTATTTTTGAAGATCGGATTAGGGTTTATTTCCCATGAAAATCGAATCTTACGGCATCTCCAACGTCGGCATGAAGCGGCAGCAGAACGAAGACAGCTACCTGATCAACGACGACATGGGCCTATATATGGTGGCCGACGGCATGGGGGGGCATTTGGGAGGGGAATACGCCTCCAAATTGGCGGTGACCACCGTCGAAGAGGTGGTTCGCTCGCTCCGCTTCGACCCCGACGCCACCCAGATCCGCGGGGTCAACGAGGCCGACTCCCATCCCGGCAACCAGCTGAAGCACGCCATTCAAGAGGCCGGGCGCCGCATCCACGACCAGGCCCTCTTCGACGAGAATCTGCGGGGCATGGGGACCACCGCCGTGGCGGCCCTTTTCGCCTCCCCCCGACTATATATAGCGAACGTCGGGGACTCCCGGGCCTATCTGATCCGGGACGGCAAGATCGAGCAGATCACCGAGGACCACAGCCTGGTCAGCGAACAGGTCAAGGCCGGGATGATCTCCGCCAGCGATGCCCGGGGCCATAAGCTCAAGAATATCATTACCCGGTCGGTGGGCTACCAGGAAGAGGTCGATATCGACATCGTCTGCAAGGAGGTCCGCCACGGGGACAAGCTCTTGCTCTGCTCGGACGGCCTTTCCAACCTCGTCGAGGACCGGGAAATCGAGGAATTGGTCGAAAAATACGACATCCGGGAGGCCTGCGAGAAGCTGGTCAACTCGGCCAATAGCCGGGGCGGCGACGACAACATCACGGTTATAATTTTACAAGTTGATGAAATTACTTAGTTTTTTACATCCCCAAAGGCCTTGACACCCCAAAGAGCCCTCTGCTACGGTTCCCCCCACTTAAGCCATAGCCATTTTTTAGACCACCTTCGGTGAAACCTGCCGATGATACGGTGGTCCTGCAATAAACCTGGATAGAGGAAGGCCTTTGAACCGAAAACCCACCAATCTGGTGCTTTTGGACGACGACGGCTTCGGCAGCCGCACCTTAAGCCTTTCCCAGACCAGCCTCCGGCTGCTGGGGGGGCTCCTGGCCTTCTTCCTGGTCTTCTCCTCGGTCATGACCTGGGGCTTCCTGTATTACCGCTCCAAAAACCTGAAGGGCGAGGCCGGCACCATCGCCCAGCTCGAGCAAGAGAAGGCCCAGCTGGTTTCCAAGATCGGGGCCCTCGAGGGGACGATCAAGCGCATCGAAAAATTCACTGAAAAGCTGGAAGGCTCCATCGGCGTCGAATCAGGCAAGCTCAACAAGGGCGTCGGTCCGGTCTCCGAGCAGGAAAACTTGGGCGAGTTTCTCAACCGGGTGAACAACCTGCCCAAGCTTTCTTCCCGCAACCTGGCCCGCGACTGGAGGGCTGGAAAATTCGACGAGCAATTCTATGAGAAGATGACTCTCAAGCTGGACGAGCTGGCCGAATTCGCGGTCAACCTCGAGGAGAGGGTCAACGAGGTCTACGAGGCCAACGAAGACCAGATCTCCTTCTGGGCCTCCACTCCCTCGCTGTGGCCGGTGCAGGGTTGGGTCACCTCCAACTTCGGTTTCCGTCTTTCGCCCTGGGGCGACGCGGTCAAGATGCACAAGGGCATCGACATCGCCTCGCCGATCGGCAGTCCCGTCTTCGCCCCCTCCGAGGGCACCGTCGTCTACGCCGGCTACAAGGGCGGCTACGGCAACACCGTCATCATCGATCACGGCTACGGCATCAGCACCCTCTACGGGCACAATTCCGAGCTCTTCGTGAAAGAGGGCGACAAGGTCGATCGCGGCAGCCGCATCTCCGCGGTCGGCAACACCGGTTCCTCCACCGGGCCGCACCTGCACTACGAGGTGCACGTCGACGGCATTCCCACCGACCCGATGAAATATATCTTCCAATAACCGCCGTTCCGATTTCCCCCAGACTATTTGACTTTCCGCCCCGCCTCACATAGCAAGGGGATCCCATGCTTCAGGCCCTTGCCAAAAAGGTCTTCGGAACCAAAAACGATCGCGAATTGAAGAAGCTGTATCCGATCCGCGACCGGATCAACGCGCTGGAACCCGAGATGCAGGCGCTCAGCGACGAGGCGCTGCGGGCTCAGACGGCCAAATTTCGCGAGCGCCTCGCGAAAGGCGAGACCCTCGACGATCTTCTGCCCGAGGTCTTCGCCACCGTCCGCGAGGCGGGGCGCCGGGTGCTGGGCATGCGTCACTTCGACGTCCAGCTGATCGGCGGCATGGTCCTGCACCACGGCAAGATCGCCGAGATGAAGACCGGCGAAGGCAAGACGCTCGTCGCCACGCTTCCGGTCTACCTCAACGCCCTCGAGGGGAAGGGCGTGCACGTCGTCACCGTCAACGACTACTTGGCCCGCCGCGACGCCACCTGGATGGGCCGGCTGTATAACTTCCTCGGCATGTCCGTCGGGATCATCGTCCACGGCCTCGACGACGCCCAGCGCCGCGAGGCCTATGCGGCGGACATCACCTACGGCACCAACAACGAATTCGGCTTCGACTACCTGCGCGACAACATGAAGTTCAGCCTCGAGCAGATGGTGCAGCGCGAGCTCCACTACGCCATCGTCGACGAGGTCGACTCCATCCTGATCGACGAGGCGCGCACGCCGCTGATCATCTCGGGGCCCTCCGAAGAGTCCACGGACAAGTATTACCGCATCAACACGATCATTCCCAACCTCAAGAAGGACGCCGACTACACGATCGACGAGAAGGCGCGCAGCGCCATCCTCACCGAGGACGGCGTCGCCCACGTCGAGAAGTTGCTCAACGTCGAAAATCTCTACGACCCGCGCCAGATCGAGGTTCTGCACCACGTCAACCAGGCCCTGAAGGCCCACGTCCTGTTCAAGCTGGACGTCGACTACGTCGTGAAGGACGGCGAGGTCATCATCGTCGACGAGTTCACCGGCCGTCTCATGCCGGGCCGGCGCTGGAGCGACGGCCTGCACCAGGCCGTCGAGGCGAAGGAAGGCGTCCAGGTCGAAAACGAAAACCAGACGCTGGCGACGATCACCTTCCAGAATTACTTCCGCATGTTCAAGAAGCTGGCGGGCATGACGGGCACCGCAGACACCGAGGCGGGCGAGTTCGCCAAGATCTACAACCTCGAGGTCATGATCATCCCGACCAACCGCGAGATGCGGCGCAAGGACGAGGGGGACCTGATCTACAAAAACGAGCGGATCAAGTTCAACGCGGTCATCGAACGCATCCTCGAGCTGCACGCCAAGGGCCAGCCCGTCTTGGTCGGCACCATCTCGATCGAGAAGTCCGAAGTCCTCGCTGGCATGCTGCGCCGCCGCGGCATCCAGCACCACGTCCTCAACGCCAAGCAGCACGAGCGCGAGGCCGAGATCGTCGCGCAGGCGGGCCGCTTCGGCGCGGTGACCATCTCGACCAACATGGCCGGCCGCGGTACCGACATCCTGCTCGGCGGCAATCCCGAGTTTTTGGCCCGCACCAAGGTTGGCCCCGAGGCGAGCGAAGAGGAGTACGCGAAGACCCTCGCGGAGTTTCGCAAGGCCTGCGAGGAAGAGAAAGAGAAGGTCCGGGCGGCGGGAGGGCTCTTCATCCTGGGTACCGAGCGCCACGAAAGCCGCCGCATCGACAACCAGCTGCGCGGCCGCGCCGGCCGCCAGGGCGACCCGGGCGAGAGCCAGTTCTACATCTCGCTGGAAGACGACCTGATGCGCATCTTCGGCTCCGACCGCATCTCGCGGATGATGGACCGCCTGAAGATGGACGAGAACGAGCCGATCTTCCATCCCTGGATCACCAAGGCCATCGCCAACGCGCAGAAGAAGGTTGAGGAGCACAACTTCAGCATCCGCAAGAACTTGATCGAATTCGACGACGTCATGAACCAGCAGCGCAAGACGGTCTACAGCCTGCGCAAGGAGATCCTGCGCGGCGAAGGCCTGCGCGACAAAGTGTTGGACATGATCGACTTGACCGCCGACCAGGTCTCGCAGGAGTTCGCGCCCGCCCGCAACGAAGAATTCGACGCCGCCGGCCTGGCCGAGCGCGTCTTCCAGATATTCGACATCCACGCCGACCCCAAGGCCTTGGCCGAGAAAGAGCTGAGCGCCGATTCCATCGGCGAGTGGGTCTACAACCAGGCCCTGGATTTTTACGAAGCGAAGGAGCAGCGCATCGGCGTCGAGCTGATGCGCCACGTCGAGAAGGTCCTGATGCTCCAGACCCTCGACGCCCTCTGGAAGGACCATCTGCTGAGCATGGACCATTTGCGCGAGGGCATCGGGCTGCGCGGCTACGCACAGAAGGACCCGATCGTCGAGTACAAGCGCGAGGGCTTCGCGATCTTCGAACAGATGCTCCAGACCTTCACCAGCGACGTCCTGCAGAAGTTGTTCCGCGTCCAGGTCGAGGAAAAGCAGGCGATGCCGCTACAGGCGATGCAGCGTGCCCAACCGATGACGATGAGCCGCTCCTTCGCGCCGACCGGCGCCGCGCCCCAGGCGTCGCGCCCGCAGCCCGCCGCGCAGCCGTCACCCCGGCCGATGCCCGGCGGCGTCCTGCCCGGGATGGGCCGCCCCGCCCCGCAACCGGCCGCGCCCCCCACCGGATCGGTGCAGCGCGCCGAGCCCAAGGTGGGCCGCAACGACCCCTGTCCCTGCGGCAGCGGGAAGAAATACAAGAAGTGCCACGGGGCTTAGGCAGAATTTGGTATTGGGGGTCCGTTCGATTTCCCAAGGATCTAGGACGTGGGTATATAATCCTTCTAATAGATCGCCCCGAGGCCGGAGAAAAGGTGTCCCTGGAGGGACCGAGGACTGTCTGAGCCAACCTTAAGGTCGAGAAAGATATTGCAGTATCGGTTATGTTTGCTTTTTTGATGGGTTGAAACGTCAATTATAATTGAATGCGAGTTCCGCAGGGCCCGGAAGGGACACCTTTTCTCCGGCTTCGGGGCGCTCCCTATGAAAAAAAACTCCGCTAGCATCACTATTCCCGGTTTTAGATTCTCCGGCGTCATTGCCGGCATCAAGCAGGCCAAGAAACCCGACCTGGCCCTGATCGTCGCCGATCGTCCCGCCAAGGCGACCGCCGTCTTCACCACCAACCGACTCAAGGCCGCCCCCGTCTTACAGGGACAGAAGGCGATCCGAGGCGGCAAGCTGCGGGCCATCGTCGTCAACTCGGGCAACGCCAACGCCGCCACCGGTCCCAAGGGCCTGAAAAACGCCTTCGCCACCGCCGCGGCAGCGGCCAAGGCCCTCAAGATTTCCAAAAACGAGGTCTTGGTGAGCTCCACCGGCAAGATCGGAATTCAGTTAGACGTCGGTAAGATCCGCCGGGCCCTGCCCGCGGCGGTCCAGGGTCTTTCGGTCGACAATTTCACCGCCGCCGCCCGTGCCATCATGACCACCGACGCCTTTCCCAAGTGGCACGTCGTCCGCAGCAAGATCGGCGGCAGGCCCTTCACCGTTGCCGGCTTCGGCAAGGGTGCCGGGATGATCGAGCCCCACATGGCGACCATGCTGGCTTACGTCTTCACCGACCTCGACCTGCCGGCCGGGGCGATGCGCAAGACCTTCCGCGCGGCCGTGGAAGACACCTTCAACGCGATCTCGGTGGACGGCGACACCTCGACCAACGACACCGCCGTCCTGCTGGCGAGCGGCGCCTCGGGTATCCCGACCCTCAAACCCGGTAGCGCCCCCTGGCGCGCCTTCGAGAAGGCCCTGCGCGAGGTCTGCCAATACCTCGCCTGGATGATGGTCCAAGACGGGGAGGGCGCCACCAAGGTTGTCGAGGTGCAGGTGCGAGGCGCCAAGACCGCCCGCTCCGCGAAAAAGATCGCCTACAGCATCGCCCGCTCGCCTCTGGTGAAGACCTCCTTCTTCGGACAGGACCCCAACTGGGGCCGGGTTTTCGCGGCGGTCGGGTATTCGGGCGAAACCTTCGACCCATCCCGCGTCGATATTTTCTACGGCCCGGTGCCCCTGGTCCGCCGCGGCCTGCCCACCCCCGTCGCCAACGAGGCCCGGGCCCATAAGATCATGAAAAGCAAGTCTTTTCGGGTCTTGGTCGAGCTGAACGGGGGGCGGGGAGAGGCCAAAGTTTGGACTAGTGATCTCGGCTACGGCTATGTCAAAATAAACGCCGAATACCGTACTTAAGCGGGGATCCCGGGGATCCTCGACGAAACAGAGGTCCTTGACGTGGGAAAATTAAAGCTCGGCAATTTCAACGAAATCATCGCAAAATACAGCGACGTCGTCCTGGCCCTTCTGGTCGTGGCAGTCATCGGAATGATTATTATTCCGCTGCCGACCTGGCTTATCGATATTTTGCTCACGGTCAACATCACCATCGGGATCCTGATCCTCTTAGTCGCGCTGTATATTTCCGACGCCCTCAAGATCGCGTCTTTCCCGACCCTGCTCCTGATCACCACGATCTTTCGGCTCGCCCTGAACATTTCCTCCACGCGCCTGATCCTCTCGCAAGGCCATGCGGGCGAGGTCATCGAGGCCTTCGGTTCCTTCGTCTTGGGCGGTACCTCGATGAAGTCGATGGTCGTCGGTATGGTCATCTTCCTCATCATCACCTTGGTCAATTTCATCGTCATCGCCAAGGGCGCCGAGCGCGTCTCGGAAGTCGGCGCGCGCTTCACCCTGGACGCCATGCCCGGAAAGCAGATGTCGATCGACGCCGACCTCAGGGCCGGCATCATCAACATGGAGCAGGCCATGGAGCGCCGCGAGATCCTGCAGCGCGAATCCCAGATGTACGGCGCGATGGACGGCGCGATGAAATTCGTCAAGGGCGACGCCATTGCGGGCATCATCATCACGCTGATTAACTTGATCGGCGGTTTCATCATCGGCGTCATGATCCGCGATATGGAGATGGGGCGCGCGATCACGACCTACTCATTACTGTCGATCGGCGACGGCCTCGTCTCGATGATCCCGGCCCTGGTCATCTCGATCGCGGCCGGCGTGGTCGTCACCCGCGTCGCCTCCGAAAACAAAGAATCGAACTTGGGCCGGGAAATCGTCGGCCAGGTCACCGCCTATCCCAAGGCCATCCTGATCGTCTCGGGACTGCTGCTGGTTTTGGCCCTGGTTCCCGGCCTGCCGAAGATTCCCTTCCTCATTCTCTCCGCGGCTCTCGGCGCCACCGCCTACTACTTGAAGCGCGGCAAGACCGAGGAGGCGCAGGAGATCGCGGACGTCCCCAAGGAAGAGGTCGTCAAGCGCGCGGTCGAGAAGCACGGCGACGTCCTGCCCTTCATCATGCCGGCGCCGATCTCGCTGGAGGTGGGCGAGGCGATCATCCCCTTCGTCGACGACAGCCAGGACGGCGGGCGCTTCATCAACGAACTGATCCCGCTGCTGCGCCACGGCCTGTATTACGAACTGGGCGTCAACTTCCCGGGCATCCAGGTCCGCGGGCAGAACGTCGACATGGAGCCGGAGAGCTACGTCATCAACATCAACGAGGTGCCGGTGGCGAAGGGCCGCGTCTATCGCGGCTGCATTTTGGTGGGCGAGCCGCTCGAGCAGCTCTCGCTCTTCAACATCGAGGGCACCGAGACCATCCATCCGATCGACGGGTCGATCGTGACGTGGATCAACGAGGAGTTCAAGGACGTGGCGGTGCAGGCGGGTTTCCGGATGTGGGACATCGCGGAGTACCTGATCCTTCACCTCTCCTATATCCTGCGCAAGCACGCCCACGAATTCTTGGGCTTGCAGGAGATCCAGAACATCCTGAACGAGCTCGAGAAGAGCCACCCGGCGCTCGTGAAAGAGTTGGTCCCCAAAGTCATCACCGTCTTGCAGCTCTCCGAGATCTTCCAGCGCCTGATCCAGGAAGAGATCGCGATCCGCGACCTGAAAACGATCTTCTCGACCCTGGCGCAGTGGGCGGAGGTCGAGCGCAACACGCTGATGCTCACCGAGCACATCCGCGCGGGCTTGAAGCGCTACATCACGCACAAGTACGCCGGGCATTCCAACACGATGGCGGTCTACTTGCTGGATCCCGAGATCGAAGACATGGTCCGCAACGCCATCCGCACCACCGAGAAGGGCAACTACCTGGCCCTCGAGCCGGAGACGACGCAGGAGATCGTCGAGGCCGTTGGCAAGGAGATCGCCTCGCATCCCTTCCCGCCGGGCGCGCGGCCGCCGGTGATCCTGACCACCGCGGAGATCCGGCGCTACTTCCGCAAGATCATCGAGCTGGAGTTTCCGCAGCTTTCCGTTCTTTCCTATCAGGAGCTCTCCGAGAATCTGCGCATCCAGCCGATCGCCCGCGTGGGGCTGCAGCGCGGTTGACCGTCGCTCCTTTTCGTGCGGGGCGGAGGAGGGGGGATTTCTTGCCGCCCTCACTAGGAGGTGCGCCCCGGAGAAGGGGAAAAGGTGTCCCTTCCGGGCCCTGCGGAACTCGCATCCATTGGAATTGCCACCGCGTCCTTTTGGGTGATCCCAGGCGTCGAATCACTTAAATGCGCTTTCTAGTCTTTACGGATGGCTCAGACAGGTCCTCGGTCCCTCCAGGGACACCTTTTCCCCTGCACCGGGGCGAATTATTTGTATTTTTTTTCTAAGCCACCCCGTGAGAAAAAATCATGACTACAAATAGATCGGCCCGGTGCTGGAAAGAAGGTATCCCTGGAGGGACCGAGGACTGTCTGAGCCAACCTTAATTGGGAGGAAAATTGGTGGATAAGGAAATAGTTGGGACGATCACGGAGGGGTAGACGGCAATTCTAATAGATGCGAGTTCCGCAGGGCCCGGAAGGGATACCTTCTTTCCTGTCCCGGGCCGCACCTTATGGGTTTCCGCCGCGCCAAGGAAAAACTTCGATGCCAAAGCAGCTTCCGCACCATGACTGGAACCTAAGCCCCAAGCAGGCCGTCGAGCTGCAACGCCGACTCGCCCCGCAAGTGATCGCCCGCGACGACTTCGGCGAGGTCCGCACTGTCGCCGGCGCCGACATGGCGATCTCCGCCGATAAAAAGTTCGGCTACGGCGGCGTCATCCTCTTCGAATTCCCCGGCTTGAAGGAAATCGAGCGCGCCCACGCCGTCGTTCCGCTGAAATTTCCCTACGTCCCCGGGCTGCTCAGCTTCCGCGAGATCCCCGTCCTGCTCGAGGCCTTCGCCAAGCTGCGTCGCCGCCCCGACCTGGTCTTCGTCGACGGGCAGGGGATCGCCCATCCCCGGCGCCTCGGCATCGCCAGCCACTTGGGCCTCGTCTTGGATGTTCCGACCATCGGCTGCGCGAAGTCGCGGCTCTGCGGGGAATACCGCGAGCCCGGGACGAAGCGCGGCAGCCACGCTCCTCTGCGCGATCGTGGGGAGGAGGTCGGCGCGATCTTCCGCAGCAAGGACGGCGTGCGGCCGCTCTTCATTTCCGTCGGGCACCGGATCGGCCTGGCCAGCGCCCTGCGCTTCACCCTGGAATGCCACGCGGGTTGGCGCCTCCCGAAGCCGACGCGGGAGGCCGATCTGTACGTGTCGCGCCTCAAGCGAGCCGGATAATTAACTTATTGAAATTATTTAAGTAATTAATGGGGATGGAAAGCCAAGGGCCGAAAAATAATGCCAATTGACAAGCCTCGAAGCCCTATAGTACCTAGCAGGCCGTTTTCACTCAATTTTTCTGAGGCCTTATGCCAGTACCCAAGCGAAGAAAATCGAAATCCCGGCGGGACATGCGCCGCGCCACCCACAAGCTGACCGCCGTCAACGTGGCCGGTTGCCCGCGTTGCGGCGCCCCGCGCCTCCCGCATCGGGTTTGCATCCACTGCGGCTTTTACAAGAACGTCGATATCTTGAAGATCGAAGAGAATCTCTAAACCAATTTTTGGGGATGTGATGTCCACCGACAAAAAGATCAAGCAGATCATCGCGGAGCAACTGGGACTCAACGAAGACGAGATCGCGGACAGCGCCTCGCTGCTCGACGACCTCGGTGCCGACTCCCTCGACATCGTCGAGCTGGTGATGGCGATGGAAGAAGAATTCGAAATGGAGATTCCCGACGAAGACGCCGAAAAGATCGTCACGGTCAAAGACGTCATCGACTACGTGAAACGTCGCACGCAGGAAAGCTGATGAAACTAGCCATCGCCTCCGATCACGGCGGCTTCCACCTGAAAAAAGCCATTCTTCGGCTGCTCGATTCCCGCAAAATTGAATACGTCGACCTCGGTGTGACCTCGGAAGATTCCGTGGATTACCCGGATTACGCCGCCCAAGTGGCGCAGCGGGTGGCCGCGGGCCAAGCCGACGGCGGCATTTTGCTCTGCGGCACCGGCATCGGCATGGCCATCACCGCCAATAAATTCAAGGGCATCCGCGCCGCGGTCGTCACCGACCCCTACACCGCCCAGATGAGCAAAGAGCACAACGACAGCAACGTGATCGCCCTGGGCGGGCGGGTGCTCGACGAGCCCAAGGCCGAAGCCACCGTCCAAGCCTGGCTGGACGCGAAGTTCCAGGCCGGCCGCCACGAACGGCGCCTTGAAAAGATCGGCGAAATCGAGAATAAGAATTTCAAGTAAGCGATTTTGCCCCCACAGGAGCCAACCGTGACCTATCTCCAAGAATTCGACCCCGAAATCGCCCAATCCATCCAGGGCGAGCTCGACCGCCAAGAATACAAGCTCGAGATGATCGCCTCCGAGAACTTCGTCTCCCGGGCCGTGCTCGAGGCCGCCGGCTCGGTAATGACCAACAAGTACGCCGAGGGTTATCCCGGCCGCCGCTATTATGGAGGCTGCGAGTTCGTCGACGTCGCCGAGACCCTCGCGCAGGAGCGGGTCAAGAAGCTGTTCGGCGCCGAGTACGCCAACGTGCAGCCGCACAGCGGGTCCCAGGCCAACATGGCCGTGTACTTCACCTTCCTCAAGCCGGGCGACAAGGTGATGGGGATGAACCTCTCCCACGGCGGCCACCTCACGCACGGCTCGCCGGTCAATTTCTCCGGGCAGCTCTACCAATTCGTCGCCTACGGCGTCGACCCGAAGACCGGCCGCATCGATTACGACCAGTGCATGGACCAGGCGAAACGGGAAAGGCCGAAGATGATCACGGTCGGAGCCTCGGCCTATTCGCGCAACATCGACTACAAGAAGTTCCGCGAGATCGCCGACGCCTGCGGGGCCTTTCTCTTCGCCGACATCGCGCACCCGGCCGGGCTCATCGCCAAGAGGCTGCTCGACGACCCGCTGCCGCACTGCCATGTCGTCACCTCGACCACGCACAAGACCCTGCGCGGCCCGCGCGGCGGATTGATCCTGATGGGGAAAGACTTCGAAAATCCCTTCGGCCAGGTGGCCCCCAAGTCGGGGCGCACCAAGATGATGAGCGAGCTGCTCGACTCGATGGTCATCCCCGGCATCCAGGGCGGGCCGCTGATGCACATCATCGCCGCCAAGGCGGTGGCCTTCAAAGAGGCCCTGTCGCCGGCCTTCGAAGTCTACGCCAAGCAGGTCATAAAAAACGCCCAAGCGCTGGCCAAGACGTTGACGGCGAAGGACTACCACATCATCTCCGGCGGCACCGACAACCACCTGATCCTGATCGACCTGCGCAACAAGAAGCTCACCGGCAAAGACGCCCAGCATGCGCTGGAAGAGGCGGGGATTACGACCAATAAAAATTCGGTGCCCTTCGACGACCAAAGTCCGCTGGTCACCAGCGGCGTCCGCATCGGCACGCCCGCGCTCACCACGCGGGGCATGAAAGAGGCCGAGATGGAGCTGATCGGCGGCTGGATCGACCAAGCCCTCTCCAAGCCCGGCGACGCGGCGCTGCAGAAGAAGATCCAGGGGGAGATTCGCGAGCTTTGCCTTAAATTCCCACTTTACCAGGGAGTGAATCGGTAGGGCCGTCGAGAGCCAGCAGCTCTTCACCTTTCACCCTTCACTCTACGCCTCTCTCATGAAATGTCCCTTTTGCGGAGATCCCGAGAGCAAGGTCATCGACTCGCGCGTCAGCAAGGACGGCGGGATGATCCGCCGCCGCCGCGAGTGCGAGGTCTGCCAGAAGCGCTTCACCACCTACGAGCGCGTCGAGGAGATGCTGCCCTTGGTGGTGAAGAAAGACGGCCGCCGCGAGCCCTACGACCGCGGCAAAGTGATCACCGGCCTGAAAAAGGCCTGCGAGAAGCGCCCGATCTCGGTCGAGACCATCGAGAAGACCGCCAACGACATCGAGGCCGCCCTCATGGAGTCCGGCGAGGCCGAGGTGCCTTCGAGCCGAGTGGGCGAGCAGGTCATGCAGGCGCTCAAAGAGCTGGACGATGTCGCCTACGTGCGCTTCGCGAGCGTCTATCGCTCCTTCAAGGACATCGGCGAGTTCGTCGACCTGATCCAGAAGGTCGAAAAGGAATCGTAGGGTGCCGAACCCCTCCAAAAAAGACGATGCCTACTGGATGGGCCTGGCCCTGAACGAGGCGGTCAAAGCCCGCGGCCATACCTCACCCAATCCCATGGTCGGCGCGGTCTTGGTCAAGGACGGTAAGCTCCTCGCCAAGGGCTACCACCGGCGCGCCGGCCTCCCGCACGCCGAGATCGAGGCGATGCGCCGGGTGAAAAATCTCAAGGGCGCCACCCTCTACGTCACCCTCGAGCCCTGCTGCCACGAGGGCAAGCGCACGCCGCCCTGTACCCGGGCGATCCTCGCCTCGGGCATTCGCAAAGTGGTGATCGGCACCCTCGATCCCAATCCCCAGGTGGCGGGGAAGGGCGCCCAGCAGCTGCGAAAGGCGGGCCTGCAAGTGGAGGTCGGCGTCCTGGAGGCCGACTGCCGGCAGGTCAATCTCTTCTACAACCATTGGATGAGGACGGGGCGGCCCTGGGTGCTGCTTAAGGCCGCTGCCTCGCTCGACGGCCGCATTGCCCTGGGCAACGGCCGTTCCCGCTGGATCACCGGGAAGGCGTCCCGGGAGTGGGTGCACCGCTTGCGGGGCGAGGCCGACGCCATCCTCGTGGGCGTCGGAACCGTCTTGGCGGACGACCCGCGGCTGACCGCGCGCCATGCGAAGTCGGCCCGGCAACCGATCCGTATCGTCCTCGACCCCCGCGGGCGGATTCCGCTCAGCGCCAAGGTCCTCCGCGGTCCCCGCGGTTCGCAGTGCTGGGTCGTCGTGGCGCCGGGCCGGGCCTCCGCGCAACGGCGGCGAGAGATCGAGGCCCGGGGCGCCAAGGTCCTGGTTTGCCCCCTCGGCGCCGACGGGCGCTTCCGCCTGAAGGCCCTGCTAAAGGAGTTGGGTCGCCGCTCGGTCCTAAGCCTCATAGTCGAAGGCGGCGCCGCCACCTGGACCCACTTTATCCGCCAAAAATGCGCCCAGGAGCTCTTGCTCTTCCAGGCCCCCAAGATCCTCGGCGCGGACGCCCGTCCGCTTTTCGCCGCGCTCGGCCTAAGCCGCATCCCCTCCGGTGGGCTGAAACGCTACGCCGTGGAGTGGCTGGAGGAGGATTTGTTGGTCGCCTATCGCTTCGCCTGAGGCCTCCCCTTGACTCCCCTCGGCCGGCCCGCTAGCCTGCGCAGCCTATGTTCACCGGCATCGTCGAAGGTTGTGGTACCGTTAAAAAAATTGATTTGTTTCGCACTCATACCAGACTAGAGGTCGAGTGTCCCTTTAGCTTGAAGGGGACGAAGGTCGGGGACTCTATCGCGGTCGACGGCTGCTGCCTGACCGCCACGCGGCTGCGCGGTAAGGTCTTTTCCGCGGACATCTCCCCCGAGACCCTCCGGGTCACCACCTTGGGTCAGCTCAAAAAAGGGCAGCGAGTCAACCTCGAGCGCCCCCTGCGCCTGGGCGACCGGCTGGGTGGCCACATCGTCCAGGGCCACGTCGACGGGGTGGGACGCCTGGTGAAAAAGCAATTCGTCGCGGCCAAGCCCGACGCCTATTGGTTGCTCGAGGTCCAGGTGCCGAAGGCCCTGCGCCCCTACATGGTGGACAAGGGCTCTGTGACCGTCGACGGGATCAGCCTGACGGTCAATGCTGTCCGTGGAGACCGCATTTCGCTTTGCATCATCCCCCACACCCAGGAGAAGACCACGCTGGTCGACAAACCGCTGGGGGCGGCGCTGAACCTCGAGGCGGATATCCTCTTGAAATACCTTGAGAAAATGTTTAAAGCTCGAGGCAAGCGCCGATAGGAATTTTTATGAGCACCGATATCCTCGAATTTCACCGCAGCTTCGAGAAGGTCAAGGCCGCCCTCGAGGACTATAAGGCCGGCAAGATGGTCATCCTGGTCGACGACGAAGACCGGGAGAACGAGGGCGACATCGCCATGGCCGCCGAGGCCATCACCCCCGAGGCCATCAACTTCATGGCCAAGTACGCCCGGGGCCTGATCTGCCTCTCCCTCACCGAGGAGAAGTGCCAGCAGCTCAACCTCCCGATGATGGTCCAGGACAACAGCTCGCTCTACGAGACGGGCTTCACGGTCTCCATCGATGCGCGCAACGGCACCACCACCGGGATCTCCGCCGCCGATCGCGCGGTGACCATCCTCACCGCGATCAAGGAAGACTGCAAACCCGAAGAGCTGGCCCGGCCCGGGCATATCTTCCCGCTGCGCGCCCGTACCGGCGGCGTCCTGGTGCGCACCGGACAGACCGAGGGCTCGGTCGACCTGGCCCGCCTGGCCGGCATGAAGCCCGCCGCGGTGATCTGCGAGATCATGAACGAGGACGGCACCATGGCCCGGATGCCCGACCTCGAAAAATTCTCCGCGGAGCACGGCCTCAAGATCGTCTCCATCGCCGACCTGGTCCGCTACCGGTTGCAAAAAGAGAGCCTGGTGCGGGTGGCCAGTGAGGCCGAGCTGCCCACCGCCTTCGGCAGCTTCAAGATCAAGGTCTACGAGAACGACGTCGACAAGAACCACCACGTCGCCCTGGTGAAGGGCGAGATCGGCCCCGAGGACGAGGTCCTGGTGCGGGTACATTCCGAGTGCCTGACGGGCGACGCCTTCGGCTCGATGCGCTGCGACTGCGGCGCCCAGCTGCACCGGGCCATGGAGATGGTCGAGGAGGCGGGGAAGGGCGTGATCCTGTATATCCGCCAGGAGGGGCGCGGCATCGGCCTGCCCAACAAGATCAAGGCCTATACGCTCCAGGAGAGCGGGCTCGACACCGTCGAGGCCAACGAGAAGCTGGGTTTCAAGCCCGACCTGCGCGACTACGGCATCGGCGCGCAGATCCTGGTCTCGTTGGGCGTCGGCAAGATTCGACTGATGACGAACAATCCGAAGAAGATCGTCGGTCTCGAGGGCTACGGCCTGAGCATCGTCGAACGGGTTCCGATCGAGATCGCGCCGAACCGCTCCAACCTGAATTATTTGACGACGAAGAAGGACAAGCTGGGCCATCTGTTAAAGAAGGTATAGGGCGAAATGGGCAAGACCGAACTCAACCCCAAGCAACTCGACGCCCGCGGCCTCCGCGTGGCGGTGGTGGCCGCGCGCTACAACCCCAAGGTCGCCGACGGCCTGCTCAAGGGGGCGCTGTTGGCCTTGCAAGAGATGGGCCTGCCCGAGACCGAGATCGATCTCTACCGCGTCCCGGGGGCCTTCGAGCTGCCGCTTTTGGCCCAGCAACTCGCCAAGACCGGAAAGGCCGACGCCGTCGTTTGTCTGGGCGTGGTCATCCGGGGCGACACCAGCCACTTCGACTACGTCTGCGAAGGGGTGACCCAGGGCCTGATGCGGGCGACGCTCGAGACCCAGATCCCGATGGCCTTCGGGGTCCTGACGACGGATAATGAGGCTCAGGCCCTTGCGCGGGCCGCCGACGATGACCATAACAAGGGGCGGGAGGCCGCCTTGACCGCCGTCGAGATGGCCCTGTTAAAGAAACGGATTCACCATGGGTAACCGACGCAAGGCCCGCGAGGTCTCGCTGCAGCTGCTCTATGAGACCGAGCTGGCCCACAAATCCGGGAAAGAAGTCACCGAGAGGTTTCTGAAGGACCCTTATTGTCTGCTGCTCGAGGGCAGCGACTTGAGTCCGGCCACCCTCGAGGAGGTTCGGGACTTCACCCGTCAGATCACCGAGGGCGTCAGCAACAACGTCCACGAGATCGACCGGCTGATCGAGGGGCACTCCACTCACTGGAAGGTCTCCCGCATGGCCTCGGTCGACCGTAATATCCTGCGCATGGCGGTCTTCGAATTGCTGTATTGCCAGGACATCCCCGCCTCGGTCACGATCAACGAGGCCATCGAGATCGCCAAGAAGTACGGCACCGAAGAATCGGGGGCCTTCGTCAACGGAATCCTGGACCACATCGCCAAAGAACTGAAAAAAACGTAAGGGCGAACCTTGTGTTCGCCCCCGGTTTGCCGTAGATCCTAACCAGAGAAGGACGGCGCCCATGATCCAGCTCAAGATCACCAGCGACCCGATCGACGAGGTCGAAAACCACCTCTCCATGGTCTTGGCCTATGCCGACGTCCGGCCCTTGAAGGGGCAGGCGGGGATGGTCGACTGGCGCCTGAACGGCGCCCTCTCCGAGCTGATCCTCAAAGAACGCTTCGACGGCCAGCGGGGCGAGGCCCTCCTCATGCCCCTGCACGGGCGGTTGCCCGCCAAAGAGCTGATGGTCCTGGGCCTGGGCAAGCAGCAGGAGATCCAAGACCAAGAGCTGCCGCGCTTCGTCTCGATGATCCTCGACAAGCTGCTGCTGAAAAAGGACCGTTCTTTCTGCCTTTCGCTGAGCGACCTCGCCAAGGGGATGTTCGAGTGGCGCAATTCCGTGCGGCTCTTCATGTCCATGCTCTCGGGGCGCAGCGAGGATTACCATATCTCGCTGGTCGAGCCGCGGGAATATGTCGACGATGCCCGCCGGCGGCATATGGACTTCGCCTACGACGTTCAGGTGCAGTACCGCTGAATTTTCCTGTTTATTATTGCAGGGGCGAACCTTGGGATCGCCTTTGCCATTGGTACATAGGGGGGCGAACACAAGGTTCGCCCCTACGACGCTTGCTTCCCGACGAGATTTTGTCCTAGTAATCACTCCTTCATGGACAAGTTCGCCCCCGTCATCGCCGCCAGCGACCTGCGCAAGAGCTTCAACGCCTTCGAGGCGGTGCGCGGCATTAACTTCCAGATCGCACGCGGCGAGTGCTTCGGCTTCCTCGGTCCCAACGGCGCGGGGAAGACCTCGACGATGCGCATGATCTACTGCTTCTCCCCGGTCAGCGCCGGCCGCTTGACCGTCCTGGGGCGCGACGTGATGCGCGAGCCGGGCGAGATCAAGGCGCACTTGGGCGTCGTCTCTCAAGAGGACAACCTCGATCCCGACCTGAGTGTTCTGCAAAACCTCCTCCTCTACGCGAGCTACTTCGATATCCCGAAGGCCGAGGCCAAGCGCCGCGCCGAAGAATTGCTGCAGTTCTTGAGCCTGCAGGAAAAGCGCGACCAGAAGATCGACAAGCTCTCGGGCGGGATGAAGCGCCGACTGATGATCGCGCGCGCCCTGATCAACCGGCCCGAGGTTTTGATTTTGGACGAACCGACCACCGGCTTGGACCCGCAGGCCCGGCACCTGATCTGGGACAAGCTGCGCGCGCTCAAGGCCAGCGGGGTGACGATGGTCCTGACAACGCATTATATGGAGGAGGCCCAGCGACTCTGCGACCGGCTGGTCATCATGGACCACGGTAAGATCCTCACCGAGGGGAGCCCCGCGGCGCTGGTGCAAAAGGTGGTCGGCCGGGAGGTCCTCGAGGTCCGAGCCGCCAACGGCTTGCTCAAGGCCTTGAAGGACAAGATCGACGCGCTCGAGTCCGGCGCGGGGCCCCGGCACCGCGAGACCGAGGTGGTGGGCGACACGATGTACGTGATGATCCGCGAGAAGAACGGGACGCTCTTGGAAAAGATCCCGGAGATCCAACAGTTGGATTTTCACCTGCGGGCGGCCTCGCTGGAGGACGTCTTCCTGAAGCTCGCGGGGAGAGAATTGCGAGATTGATCGCCATGTTCAGTTACCGCATCTTCAAAGTCTGGCGCCGCGACTTCATCGTCTGGCAGAAGTATTTCATGGCCTCGCTCGCCGCAAATTTCGCCGAGCCGCTGCTCTACCTGCTGGCCATGGGCTACGGCCTGGGCAAACTGGTCCCCGATCTCAACGGCATGACCTATGCCGAGTTCATCGCCCCCGCGATCCTGATCACGACCGTGATGAACGCCTCGAGCTTCGAGACTACCTTTAGCTCCTACACCCGCATGGAGGTGCAAAAGACCTTCAACGCCATCGCCATGACGCCGGTCTCCATGTCGGACGTCGTCGTGGGGGAGATCCTCTGGGCGGCGACCAAGGCGACGCTCACCAGCTCGGTGATCTTCCTCGTCCTCGCGGTCTTCGACCTCATCCCCTCAGCCTGGGTGGCCCTGATGCCCCTCGTCATGGGCTGCACGGGGCTGCTCTTCGCCAGCCTGGGCATGGTGATGACCTCGATCGCGCGCTCCTATGATTTTTTCACCTATTATTTCACCCTGGTTATCTCCCCGATGTTCTTGTTTTCGGGAACTTTTTTCCCGCTCGACAACCTGCCGGGCTGGGTGAAGACCCTGGCGTATTTCCTGCCCCTGACCTATCCCGTCCGGGTGGCGCGGCACCTCTTCGCGGGGAGCTTTGGGGCCTTCGACGCCCTGGCCTTGGTCGGGATGCTGGCGGCGGCGGCGATTTTGATGCTGATTTCGGTGAAGCGCCTGGTCAAGCGCCTGGTGGTCTGATAGCGGGAGAAAGGCATGTTTCAGCAACTGACGCAAAAATTCGGGGACGTGATCGACCGGCTCAAGGGCCGGCCCAAGCTCACCGACGCCAATATCGACGAGACCTTGAGGCAGATCCGGCTCAACCTCCTCGAGGCGGACGTCAACTTCAAGGTCGTCAAAGAATTCTGCGACCGGGTGAAAGAAAAGGCCCTCGGCGAGGAGGTCCACCGGAGCCTCACCCCCGACCGCCAATTCTTGAAGATCTTCCATGACGAGCTGGTGCGCCTGATGGGCGAGGCGAGCGAGCCCTCGCTGGCCTTCAAGCCGCCGGTGGTGATCATGATGGTGGGCTTGCAGGGCTCCGGCAAGACGACCACCGCCGCCAAGCTCGCGCGCTATTTCAAGCAGGAAAAGAAACGTTTTCCCTACCTCGTTCCCGCCGACGTCTACCGCCCCGCCGCCATCGAGCAGCTGAAGACCTTGGCCGCCCGGATCGAGGTGCCGGTCTACGACACCCACCCGAAGGACGACCCGGTCAAGATCTGCCGCAAGGCCGTCGACATCGCCCGCGAGCGCGGCTACGACACCGTGATCCTCGACACCGCCGGCCGCATGCAGATCGACAAAGAGCTGATGAAAGAGCTCGGTCGCATCAAGGACAAGGTCGAGATTCACCATAGCCTCCTGGTGGTTGACGCAATGGTCGGTCAAGAGGCGGTCAACGTCGCCAAGTCCTTCCACGAGCTCTTGCAGATCGGCGGCGTGATCCTCACCAAGATGGACGGCGACGCCCGCGGCGGCGCGGCGCTCTCCGTGCGCTATGTCACCGGCTGCCCGATATACTTCGCCGGCATCGGCGAGAAGATCGAGGACCTCGAGCCCTTCTACCCCGACCGCGTTGCCTCCCGGATCCTCGGCATGGGCGACGTGATGAGCCTGATCGAGAAGGCGCAGAAAGAATTCGACCAGGACGAGGCCAAGCAGATGGCCGAGAAGGTGATGCGCTCCGAGTTCAGCCTCGAGGATTTCCGCAAGCAGCTGGGGCAGATGAAGAAGTTGGGGCCGCTCGAGAAGGTGATGGGGATGATTCCGGGGATGGGTAAGGTCACCGATCAGGTCGATCCCAAAGACATGGAGCGCGAGCTCAAGCGCAAAGAGGCCATCATCAACTCGATGACGATGCGCGAGCGCCTCAACACCAAGATCCTCAACGGCTCGCGCCGCCTGCGCATCGCCAAGGGCAGCGGCACCCAGGTCTCCGAGGTGAATCGCCTGCTGAAAGAGTTCGAGCAGATGCAGAAGATGATGAAGCGCTTCGGAAAGTTCGGCCTCAAGGGCTTGCGCGGCCTCCTGCCCGGGGCCTAAGAAAAAAAGGCCCGCGGTTTCCCGCGGGCCCTTGAGAATTCCCCTTATTTCTATTCTATCGCGCGGCTCCGCGCCGCAGGACCGCGCCTAAGGCCAATCCCGCTAGGATCAGGAGCCAGCTTCCGGCCGTCGCGGGGGCCGATGCATCGCCCGCCCGCAAGGCGCAGGAGAGAGGACCGCTGCCCTCCAGGAAGGTGGTGGTCGGGCCGGAGGGGGCCGGCGCCGGCGGCGTCGGGCCTTCTTGGGGTTCGGCGGCGTTTACGCAGCGGCAGTCCGGGGCGCAGCCCAAGCCGTTGCAGGCCTGGGCCTCGTCGCCGTCGCATTGCTCGCCCGCCTGCACCGCGCCGTCGCCGCAGGAGGTCGGGACGCAGGCGTTGTCGCAGGTGTCGGCGTCGTTTTGGTTGCCGTCGTCGCAGAGCTCGACGCCGGCCTGAACGATGCCGTCGCCGCAGCGCGCGAGGTTGCAGGCGTTGGTGCAGCCGTCGGCGTCATTTCGGTTGCCGTCGTCGCAGGCCTCGGCGCCGGCCTCGACGAAGCCGTCGCCGCAGGTCGCCGGAAGGCAGGCGTTGAGGCAGATGTCGGCGTTGTCCTGGTTGCCGTCGTCGCAGGCCTCGCCCGAATCGCTCACGCCATCGCCGCAGCGGGCGCTGAGACAATTGCCGCGGCAGGCGTCGGGCGTCAGGTCGCTGTTGGCTTGCCCCTCGTCGCATTCCTCGACGCCGGCTTGGACCGTGCCGTCGCCGCAAGTGGCCGAGACGCAAGTGTCCAGGCAGGCGTCGGCGTTGTCCGCGTTGGCGTCGTCGCAGGCCTCGACGCCCTGGTGCAGGACGCCATCGCCGCAGCGCGCGTCCCGGCAGGTGGAGAGGCAGGCGTCGGAATCCACCGCGTTGGCGTCGTCGCATTGCTCGACACCGACGTTGACGAAGCCGTCGCCGCAGACGTTGTTCAGACAGGAATTCAGGCATGCATCCCCGTTGTCCGGGTTACCATCGTCGCAGGCCTCTCCGGCATCGGTGACACCGTCGCCGCAGCCGGGGTTGAGGCAGTTGCTGCGGCAGGCGTCGGGAAGGGCGTCGCTGTTGGCGGCTCCCTCGTCGCATTGCTCGACGCCGGTCTGAACGACGCCGTCGCCGCAGGAGGCCGGGACGCAGCTGTTAAGACAGGCGTCCGCTTCGTTACGGTTGCCGTCGTCACAGGCCTCGACGCCGGTTTGGACGAAGCCGTCCCCGCAGGAGGCGGGCACGCAACCCGTCAGGCATGCGTCGCCATTGTCCAGATTGCCGTCGTCGCAGGTTTCCACTCCCGTATGGACGAAGCCGTCGCCGCAGAAGGGCGCGAAGCAGGAGTTGAGGCAGTCGTCCGTATTGTCGGCGTTGCCGTCGTCGCATTCCTCGACACCGGCTTGGGTGACGCCGTCCCCGCAGGAGGCGATCAGGCAGTTGTTGAGACAGTCGTCGGCGTCGTCCGTATTTCCGTCGTCACATTGCTCGACGCCGGTCTGCACGACGCCGTCGCCGCAGGTCGCGGCGGAGCAATCGTTCAGGCAGCCGTCGCCGTTGTCGGCGTTGCCGTCGTCGCAGGCCTCGACGCCGGTTTGGACGATGCCGTCGCCGCAGGCGGCGAATTGGCAGGCGTTGAGGCAGGCGTCGTTGTCGGAGGTGTTACCATCGTCGCACGCTTCCACGCCGGCCTGGACCACGCCGTCGCCGCAGGAGGCCGGGACGCAGGAATTAAGGCAGGCGTCGGTCTCGACGGCGTTACCGTCGTCGCATTGCTCGACGCCGGCGCGGAGAAAACCGTCGCCGCAGCCGGCCGAAATGCAGGTATCGAGGCAGGCGTCGGTATTGTCGGCGTTGCCGTCGTCGCATTCCTCGGCTCCGTCCTGGACCACGCCGTCGCCGCAGGAGGCGACGGTGCAGCCGTTGGTGCAGCCGTCATTGTCCACTTGGTTCCCGTCGTCGCAGGCCTCGACCCCAACCCGAAGGATGCCGTCGCCGCAGGCCGCTGCCGTGCAGTCGTTCAGGCAGGCGTCGCTGAGATCGGCATTTCCGTCGTCGCATTCTTCGACGCCCGTTTGGGCGAAGCCGTCGCCGCAGGAGGCGTCGGCGCAGGAGTTGAGACAGGCGTCGTTGTTCGACGTATTCCCGTCGTCGCACTCCTCAAAGGGATCGACGTCGCCGTCGCCGCAAAATTCCAGCTGGCAATTCTGGTCGCAGCCGTCGCCGTCCTGGTTGTTGCCGTCGTCGCATTCCTCGCCTGCCTGGGGGACGCCGTTGCCGCAGCCGTTGCATTTGCCCAGCAGGTCGTCGCCGTCCGCGACGTGATTGCCGTGGCCCTCGATGATGGCTTGGTTGCTGGTGCAGATCTCGCCCGCATTGTTGTTGAAATTATGACAGAAGCATTGGCGGGTGGCGGCCGCGGCCTCCGGCAGGGCCCCGGCGAGGGTCCCCATGCCCAATAGGACGAAGAGTAAAACAGTTACACGTGTACAGATTCGACACCAAGTCGGAGCGACCTTGGCCATTAGACACCTTCCTTACCCGGTGGGGGTGCTTGATGGAGTGAGATTCGGTTGTTGCGGAGAAAATATCGGAAAGGCCCGTTCCGCTTAGGACTTTTCCCTACCCGAGAATATTGACGCGCCGAGTTATATAAGGATGGACAAAAAGTCAATGGCCTTGTTAAATAAATCCAAGATTTCGGAATTAGCTTGAAATCCCTCCCAAAGGGGGTTAATCCAGCCGCCGCTTTTCACAGAGGAATTTTATGTCCGTTAAGATCCGCATGGCCCGCCATGGCACCAAAAAGAAGCCTTTCTACCGCATCGTCGTCGCCGACTCCGAGGCGCCCCGCAACGGCGCCTTTCTCGAGATCGTCGGGACCTTCGATCCCCGGGCCAAGACCAACCAAGTCGTGCTCAAGACCGACCGCATCCTGCACTGGATCGGCAAGGGCGCCCAGCCCTCCCAGACCGTCGGGCAGTTGATCAAGAAGAACAAGGTGGCGTAAAACCGCCCCGTCATGTCTCCGCCAAGCAAGTTCGTCCGCCTCGGCAAGATCCTCCAAGAATGGGGGATCAAGGGCCAGGTGCGTTTTCTTTCTTTCAATCCCGAGAGCGACCTTTATCCCCGATTGAGTTATTTCGTCCCCGAAGCGGACGAGTCGGGGCGTCTGGAGATCGAATCGGTCAAGCGTCACGGCCGCTACTGGCTGTTGAAGCTGAAGGGTTATGAAAATCCCGAAACCGCCCGGGAACTCAGGGGAAAGGTCTTGGGCCTGCCGCGGATCGAGCTGCCGCGGCCGCGGCGGGGCGAGGTTTATTTGAGCGACCTCGAGGGCCTGGAGGTGCGGGCGGCCGACGGGACGGCGGTGGGGGTGATCGCCGGTTTTCAGAAGGTCGGCGACCACGAGGTGATGCGGATCGAGCGTGCGGCGGGCGGCGAGGCGATGGTGCCGTATCACGCGGAATTTGTGGAGAGCACGAATCTCAAGGAAGGTTTTGTCGCGCTTAAACCCTATGCGGAGGCCTTGCTGTAGGGGCGAACCTTGTGTTCGCCCCGCTTTGCAACGGCTGACAAATTTGCCACAACCGTTTTAAAGCTAAGTCCGTGCTCTGGGGCGAACACAAGGTTTGCCCTACAAGACTATGACCCAACGCTTCGACATCCTAACCCTCTTCCCCGAGGCCCTGCGGGCCTACCTGCAGGTCTCCCTGCTCGGCAAGGCCGCGGAAAAGGGCTTGGTGCAATTTCACCTGCACCAATTGCGGGACTATGCGACCGACAAGCACCGTCGCGTCGACGACCAGGTCTACGGCGGCGGCGAGGGCATGGTGATGAAGCCCGAGCCCCTGGCCGCGGCGATCGAGGCGATCTCGAAGGACTACCGCCGGGGCCGGGTGATCTACCTGAGCCCGCAGGGGCGCAAGCTGGACCAAGCGGTTGTCCGCGAGCTCTCCGCTTACGACGAGATCCTTTTGATTTGCGGGAGATACGAAGGCATCGATGAACGCATCCTCGAAGGCTGGGTCGACGAGGAGATCTCCCTGGGCGACTTCGTCCTCTGCGGGGGCGAGCTTCCGGCCCTGGCCCTGGTCGAGGCCTTGACCCGCCTCGTACCCGGGGTGGTCGGCAAGGAGGCCTCGCTGCGGGAAGAGAGCTTTTCCGACGGGCTTTTGGAGTATCCCCATTACACCCGGCCCCCGGTCTTTCGCGGGCGCTCCGTCCCGGAGATCCTCCTGCAAGGGAATCACGGCGAAATCCAGGCCTGGCGCCGGAAAGAGGCCCTGCGCCGCACCCTGGAAAAGCGCCCCGACCTGCTGGAAAAGCTCCAGCTGAGCGAGGCGGACCGACGCCACATCGACGCCTTAAGGAAGAAGCCATGAAGCCCAAAGGCCCCCTCTATCTGGCCCTGATCCACCACCCGGTCTACAACCAGGCCAAGGACGTGGTCTGCACCTCCATCACCCCCTTCGACATCCACGACATCGCTCGCACCAGTAAAACCTATGGAATTACTAAGTATTTTATCGTGTGTCCGGTCGAGAGCCAGCGCAAGCTGGCCCAGCGGATCATGGACCACTGGTTGACCGGGGTGGGGGCCGAGATGAACGTGACCCGCAAGGAGGCCTTCGAGCTGGTCGCCCTGGTGCCCAGCCTCGAGGATGCCTGTTTGACAATCCAAAATGAAACTGGTAGTCCCGCACGCCTCGTCGGCACCTCGGCCAAACGCGGCCCTAACCGCTCGACTTATCAGGATTTTCGCAATCGGCTCCAAGAGAGCGAGGATCCGCACCTGTTGCTGTTCGGGACGGGCTGGGGGATGACGGAAGAGCTTTTGGCCAAGGCCGAAGTGATGCTGGAACCGATTGGCTCCCAGGAAGACGGGTCGTATAATCACCTGCCGGTCCGGGCCGCGGTCGCGATCACGCTGGATCGACTGTTACAGATTTAAGGAGTTTCCCATGCACGCCCTGATCGATTTCGAAAAATCCCAACTGCGCAGCGACATCCCCCAATTCAAGGTGGGCGACACGGTGCGCGTCTACTGCAAGGTGAAAGAGGGCGACAAAGAGCGCATCCAGCTCTTCGAGGGCGTCGTGATCGCGCGGCACAACGGCGGGCTGCGCTCCAGCTTCACCGTCCGCAAGGTCAGCTACGGGATCGGCGTCGAGAGGATCTTTCCGCTGCACGCCCCCTTCATCGACCGCATCGAGCTGGGCACCGTCGGCCGCGTGCGGCGCGCCAAGCTCTATTACCTCCGCGAGCGCTCCGGCAAAAAAGCGCGCATCTTCGCCGAGGACACCCGCGGCCAAGAAGTTGCGGCTTCCGCTGCCGCCCCCGAAGCGGCCCCGACGGGCGAGGCCTCCTGATCTTCCGATTACGACCGAACCACGTTATTTCGAATGCGCGATTTTTCCCCTGGAAGGCGACTCCCGGCGAGTGAGCTGGCCTTGAGTGCTGCATTCCACGAACCTTCTGAAAATTTCAAGTGACCCTCGGCGACGGAAAAGGTATTTCCTCTGCGGAGCCTTTCCATGCCCGATCTCTACGCCGAGGAACAACCTTTCTACGCCGAGGGCTTCGCGACGCTGGCCGGCGTCGACGAAGTGGGGCGCGGCTGCATCGCCGGGCCGGTCTTCGCCGCCGCGGTGATCCTGCCGCGCGAGCTGCGGCTCTCCGAGCTGGACGATTCCAAAAAACTCAAGGCGTCGGTGCGCGAGCGGCTGAGCGAGGCGATCCTGCGCGAGGCGGTCGCCTCCTGCGTCGCGATGGTCTCGGTGGAGGAGGTCGACCGCCTGAACATCCTCTGGGCCTCGATGAAGGCCATGCGCCTGGCGGTGGAGGGATTGGGCGTGAAGCCAGAGCTTTTGCTGGTCGACGGAAATCGCGTCACCGACCTAAAGCTGCCGCAGCGGGCGATCGTGGCCGGCGACGCCCGCTGCGCCTCGATCGCGGCGGCCAGCGTGATCGCCAAGGTGGCGCGCGACCGCTGGATGGCGGAGCGGGAGGCGGACTATCCCGGCTTCAGCTTCGCCCAGCACAAGGGCTACGGGACGGCGCAACACCTGCGGGAGCTGAAGACGCACGGCGCGACGCCGCTGCATCGCCGGACCTTCGCACCGGTGCAGGAATATTTGTAGGGGCGAACCTCGTGTTCACCCCAGGGCAGGGAGGGGAAGGGCGAACACGAGGTTCGCACCTACAAGGCCTATGCAATACCTCAAAAATCTCTGGAACCAAATCCCCTGGGGCGACCTGCTGCGACTCAGCACGGTGGGCGGCGTCCTGCTGGCGATCGTCCTGGGCGTCCTGATGGTCCCGCTGGGCCTGCCGGGCACTTGGGTGATCGTGGGGGGCGGCCTGCTCTATTCGCTGATCTACCCCTTCGACGGCGGCGCGAGCTCCGCGATCGGCGTGAACCTGATATTGATCGGCCTGGCGGCCTTCGGCGAGTTGATGGAGTTCCTGGTCGGCACCCTCGGCAGCAAGCCGCTGAAGGTCAGCAACGGCGCGATCGTCTGCGCCTTCATCGGCGGCATCATCGGCGCCGTCGTCGGGGTGCCGGTGTTCCTGGTCGGCGCGCTGATCGGCATCTTCCTCGGCGCCTTCGTCGGGGCCTTCGTCTATGAGTGGGTCACGCTCAAGAATTTCGGCAAGGCCTTGGTCAACGCGGGGGCGGTGCTGGCGACCAAAATGGTAGCGTCTTTCCTGAAGACCGCCTTGGCGCTCGGGATGGGGATATATTTAACCTTCAAGATTTTTTAATCCTGATGGCTCATGGGCCGAAAACCGATTCGCAATCGGGTGTCTCGGGGATCAAGTTTTCGAAATTGGCATAATCGGTAGGGGTGCTGATGAGGCCTTCGATGGTTTCGCAACTTTGGTTTGCGATCGAGTTCATGCAATTGCAGAAGCCCGTGACGTTGACGGTGGCCCGACCGGAGGTTATTTCTTCTCTCATTTGAGAGGTCGTGAAAGTATTTTCCGGCTCGTATCCGAGATTATTCCAAAGCTGCCGCGCTTCGCCTTCCGCAAGATCCCGAACGCAAGTGTCGGCCAATTCTTCTTGAATTTCAGGAGTGACCGTGCGTCCTCCCGGAAACGCGATGCATTTCATAATGCTGCGGCAGATCGTTCTTAGAGTTCGGTCCGGCGCATCTACGGGGTTGAACAGGCAGACCGAGGCCGGGGGCGTAAGCACGAATTTTGGGAGGCGAGTCAGCGGTTGGGTAGCGTTCAAGAGGTTGGGATTGACAGTGGTGGTTGGTTTTGTTTGGGTTTGAGTCTGAACCGATTGAAAAACATTGTAGATGTTTTGTTTCTGATCTGGTGGCGCGGCATGAGCCGAAACCACACCGAGAAGAAACGCCGTGACAGCCCACTCAAGACCAATACTCTTGAATCGCATACACTTTTCTCCTTGTTTTGGTGTCCCCTCCGCTAAAAACAAGCAATGTGTATGCCAGAGATCGGTGAAGTTAACTTACTGAAATGATTATAATGCATTTTTCCATAATGAGAATTTTCTCAATTTGATTGAGAAAATTCATATTTATTCCACCTTCCGCTGCTTGATCGCCTTCTTCCGCCCCACCTCGACCTCGCTCCAGATCTCGTCGATGGTCTTGAGTCCGAGGAGAAACTTGCCCTCGAAGCCCAGCGCGGCGAGCAGTTCGGGGCTGGTCAAGAGCAGGTTTTTGTAGGGCGTGCGGTGGCTCAAGGGGAAGAGGCCGCCGAAGTCCTTGGGGTGGACCTCGTAGATGGGATTGGCGGTCGCGTTCTCCCGGAAAATCTCGAAGTCGCTTTTCTCCATCGAAAACAGCGTCTCGCTGCTCTCGGGCGCCTTGCCTTCCAAGGGGAAATGCAGGCGGATCCTGCCGTCGGAGAAGGGCATGAGGCGCTTCAAGGACTGCGCGATTCGACCGTGGATCTCGTCGAAATAGCTCGAAGGCTCGTGCAGGCGCTCGGCGTCCAGCAGGTAACTCACCGTCAGGAAGGCCTGGCCGTCGGGGTCGTTCTGCGCGGGGTGGTAGACGTTGAGGTGCAGGTAGTCGGTGCCGGTCAACTCGGCCTCGGGGTCGCCGATCAAAATCACGTTTTCGCGCATCCCCACCGGGATCACGTTGGGGTCGAGCTGGTATTGGATGCTGAAATGGTAGAAGCGCGGTTTGACGCCCTCGATGCGAGCTCGCAGCCGCCGCGTGCGCCAAGTCTTGGGAAGGAATTGGGTCAGGCCGCGAATTTCGTCGTTCCACAAGGCGTAACGGCAGCCGATCATTCCCTCGAAGCCGCCCAACTGTACGCCCTTCACCCGCCGTTTTTCGAATTCGACCTTTTCGACCTGGGCTTCGTTTTTCACGCGCCCGTTGTAGGCCTCGATCTTGTCGAGGAAGAGCTTCTTCAAATGGCCGATGCCGCCCTTTACCTCGAAGAGGACGCAGTTCTCGTTGCTGAGGCTCTTGGCGATCTGGTAGGTGAAGGGGTTTTCGCTGTGGGTCTTGGAGAGCAGCTTGAGCTGTCCCTCGAAGAAGGCCTGCACCTCGCGGTCGGCGCCCAGCCGCGCGACCAGGTCGGAGACGCGCTGGTCGAGGCCCGTCGTCTTGACGAATTTTTTGAAGCGCCAGCGGGCGCGCAGGCCCTTGGGCAGGATCAGCTCCTGCAGCTTTTCGGCGTCGAGCGTGGCGTCGAAGTGGTCCATTGTCTCGTAGAAGGCCTTCACGTTTTCGAAGTCCTGGGGGAACTCCCGCCGCAGCTCGCGGTAAAGGCGTTCCCGGTCGCGGAAGACGTCGATGCGGTGCCGCGGCAGGACCGCCTGATAAGGCACCTCGAGGCGCGAGACGATGTTCAGCTCGTGGTCGAGGATGGAGAGACGGCCCAGGATGCTCTTGAAGAGGCGGCTCTCCAGGTGCGTGATCAGGTTGGGCTGGATGTTCTTCTTCTCGAGGGAGACGTCCTTATCGAAGTTGAGGACGGTGACGGCGAGGCCGCGCTTGGCCAGGAAGGCCCCCGTAATCAAGCCCGCGAGATCCGTACCCAGGATAAGGATATCGCTGTATTGCTCCGCCATGGCCTCGTATTAGCACCGAGGCGAGAAATGTAAAGAATTACGTGGAAAGCGCTTGGTTAGAAGTGCCAGGCGAAGTTTCCGACCAGGCCGAGGTTGATCAGCGCGGCCGAATTGTTGCCGCCCTGTATCAGCGCGATCGGGCGGAACTTGAAGGCCAGCCCCAGCGAGAGCCGGTCGAGCACGTAAAAATCCACGCCGGCCCCGAGGTTGCCTCCGACCCCGACCCCGCCGCTGTTGTTGCTGATGTCGCCCTCGGTGAGGACATAAATCCCTAAGCCCGCGAAGAGGTAGGGCTCGACGGTGCCTTCTTGGGACCGCGGGTAGAATTTCAGCTCGACCGTCGGCACGCCCAACAAGAGCATGCCGTTGTCGCCCGTCGAGGCCCCGCCGCCGTCATGGAAGGAGACAAAAATATCGGTCTCGATGCTCCAGCGCTGGTTGAAACGGTAGTCGAAGAAGAGTCCGCCGCCGGGTCCGATCTTGAGGTCGGGCCGGCTGTTGGTCAGGAAGAAATTGCCGAGGCCCTGGGCGCCGACGGAGAAGCCTTCGCGGGCCTGGGCGGTCGGGGCGGCGAGCAGGCAGATCCAGGAAAGCAGGCTGAAGGCGAGGAGTTTGTTTCGGCTTTTATTCATGCGCCATCCTACAAGGGAATCAGGGCATCACGTTGGCATCTTTGCGGAGGCTGTAGGGGCCGTTCCCCCCTTCGGAGGACAAGCGCGAACGGCCCCTACGGGTGTCGCGGCGTTCACAACCTCTGATTAAAACAAAATCCCCCTACAAAAATACCTTGCGTCCTTCAACCTTAACTTTGCCCTCGGCGATCCGCTGGAGGCAGGCCGAATACAGCTGGTGCTCTTGCTCCAGGATCCGTGCCGAAAGCGTTTCCTCGGTGTCCTCCGGCAGGACCGCCACGACGCGCTGGTCGATGATCGGCCCCGTGTCGCAGCCCTCGTCGACGAAGTGCACCGTGCAGCCCGAGTAGCGCACGCCCGCCTCCAAAGCCTGACGTTGGGCGTGCAAGCCGGGAAAGGCGGGGAGCAGGGAAGGGTGGATGTTGACGATCTGCTGATGAAAATGCCGGATGAAGGCGGGCGAGAGCAGCCGCATATAGCCCGCCAACGCGACGATCTGCGGCGGGTCCTCCTCCAGCTTGGCGATCAGGCGCCGGTCGAAGGCCTCGCGGTCCTCGCCTTTTTGTTTCTCGACGACGTGGGTCAATATCCCCTCGGCCTGGGCGTAGGTGAGGCCGGGGGCTGCGGGCTGGTCGGAGATCACCGCGGTGATCGTCGCGTCGAGGCATCCCTCCTGGATGGAGCGGTGGATGGCCTGCATGTTGCTGCCGCGGCCGGAGATCAATATGGCGAGCTTGAGGGGCATCTATTTCTAAGTGCCTAAAGGAAAAATTCGATACTTGAATCGGTGTTATTCTTCAATGACGACTTGCGCCTCGTCCTGCTTGCCGCGGGCGACGATTTCGCCGATCACGTAGGACGGTTGGCCGGCGGCGTTGAGGCGGCTGACGATTTCGTCGGCGTCCTTTGCCGCGACCACGACCACCATGCCGATGCCGCAGTTGAAGACGCGGTACATCTCGTGGTTTTCCACGGCGCCTTGCTCTTGCAGGAAATCGAAGATCGGGACCTGGGGCCAGCTTTGGCGCCGGATCAGGGCCCGGCTTTGCGCGGGCAGCACCCGCGGGATGTTCTCGAGCAGGCCGCCGCCGGTGATGTGCGCGATGCCGAGCAGGGGGAATTGCTTGCGCAGCTGCAGGATGGGGTTGACGTAGACCGTCGTCGGCTCGAGCAGGACCTCGCCGAGGGGCCTCGAGAAACCGGGGTAGGTCTTGCGCAGGTCCAGCCCGCGGTCGGCGACGATCTTGCGCACCAGGGAATAGCCGTTGGAATGGACGCCGCTGGAGGCCAGGCCGACCAGCTTGTTGCCGATGGCGATGCCGGAACCGTCGATGATGTCGGGGCGGTTGACGACCCCGACGGAAAATCCCGCCAAGTCGAACTCTTCGTCCTGGTAGACGCCCGGCATCTCGGCGGTCTCGCCGCCGATCAACGCGCAATTGATCGAGGCCAGCGACTCGGTCATGCCCTCGATCACCTGGACCGCCTTGTCCACCTGCAGCTTGCCGCAGGCGTAGTAATCCAAAAAGAACAGGGGTTCGGCGCCGATGCAGAGCAGGTCGTTGACGCACATCGCGACCAAGTCGATGCCGATGCCGCGGAAG
>SZOV01000023.1 GCA_030263375.1 Deltaproteobacteria bacterium PRO3 | reverse complement strand
AGCTCCTTGGTCAGACGCAGGGCGGCCACATAGGCGGCCCCCGAGGAGATCCCCATCAAGAGGCCCTCGCGGCGGGCCAGGTATTTGCTGGCCTCGTAGGCCTCCGCGTCGCGGACGGTCTCGACGCGGTCGATGAGCGAGCGGTCGAGGATGTCCGGGACGAAGCCGGGCCCGATGCCCTGGATCTGGTGCACCCGGGGCTTTTTTCCGGAAAGCACCGCCGCCTGTTCGGGCTCGACGGCGACGACGAGGCAGCTCGGATTCTTGGCCTTCAGGACCGAGCCGACGCCGGTCAGGGTGCCGCCGGTGCCGACGCCGACGACGAAGGCGTCGATGCGCTCGGCGGGGATGTCGCGCAGGATTTCCGGGGCCGTGGTCCTGCGGTGGGCCTCGGGGTTGTCCGGGTTGCTGAACTGCCGCGGCAGGAAGCAACCGGGATTGGCGCGGGAGAGTTCTTCAACCTTGGCGATGGCGCCGGGCATCTCGTCCTCGGCCTTGGTCAGGACGATTTCGGCCCCCATCTCGCGCATCAGGTAGCGGCGCTCGACGCTGTAATTTTCGGGCATCACGAGGATCAGCCGGTACTTTTTGACGCTGCAGACTAGAGCGAGTCCGATGCCGGTGTTGCCGCTGGTGGGCTCGATCACCACCGTGCCGGGCTTGAGGCGGCCGCTGCGCTCGGCGGATTCGATCATGTTGAGGCAGATCCGGTCCTTGATCGAGCCGCCGGGGTTGAAACCCTCGAGTTTGGCATAGAGTTCGGCATGGCCCGCGGGCACGGAGGCGCCCAGCTGAATCAGGGGAGTGTTGCCGATTGTCTCCAGGATGGTTTGCATAAAAAAAAAACCTCTTCCGGTATCCGAAGAGGTTTCTGAAACGCTCTTATCTCTTCCCTTGATCCTACCTCAAGGGACGGAAGTAGCACCCGCCTTAACGGGTTGCTGTGGGATCGCAGGGCCGGTTCCCTCCCCCACTCTGGATAAGCGCCCCGCGTCGCCGCGGGGCAAGGATTCAATTGTCAGTCCCTGGGGATTATCTTGGCGCCCCGGGGCTGTCAATACAAAATCCTTGCGAAAGGCCGTAAAATCCGTATCTTAGCATCTGTTAACAAACCAACATATTCCGGCCGGAGTAAATCCGGCCTCCATCGACCGCCCAAAAATCCTTCGGATTTTCGGGGCCCGCCAACCCGCCTGCGGCGGTTTGGCCCTACTACCGGTGGTTTGTTAACAGAATTAGACCTATTGAAGCCTCTTTCCGAAAAACCTCAAAAACGGGTAAATTCGTGCGAAATTCAAGCTCCTTCCGCCTGGTTCTAGCCCTTTTCTCCCTCATTATATGGTTGGCGCCCCTCGCCGGGGCCCATGCGGGTTACTTCGACCCCAAGCTGAAGTGGTACACGCTCAGCACCCCCCACTTCAACATCCATTACCATGAAGGGGAGGAAGAAGTGGCCCGGCGTATGACCGTCATCGCCGAAAAGGTCTACGCCGAGCAAACCCCCAAGTTTAAATGGAAGCCCTGGGGCCGCGTCGAGGTCGTCCTCACCGACACCACCGACATCAGCAACGCCTTCACGAGCACCCTGCCCTACAATTACATCCTGCTCTTCGTCCCGGCCCCGCAGGGCGACTCGACCCTCAACTACTACGAGGATTGGCTCTACGACCTCTTTCTCCACGAGTTCACCCACACCCTGCACCTCGACATGTACGGCGGCCTGGTCAAGCCCTTCCGCTGGGTCCTGGGCCGCATCGTGACGCCCAACGGGCTGACCCCGGGCTGGGTGCGGGAAGGCATCGCGACCCAGCAGGAGTCCCTGACCGGCAAGGGCCGCGTGAACAACAGCTTCTCCGACATGATGCTGCGCACCGACCTGATGAACGACCAGTTTCTCGCCCTCGACCAGATGGCGGGCCTGCAGTTCGACTGGCCCTCCTCCAACGCGGCCTACATCTACGGCGGCAAGTTCTGGGCCTACCTGGCCGATACCTACGGCCAGGACACCGTGGTCGAGTTCTCCAAGCGCTACAGCAACTCGATGTGGCTCTTCTCGCTGAACAACAAGGCGCGCAAGACCTTCGGTGGAAAAAACTTCTTCAAGCTGCACGACGAATGGAAGGCGAGCCTCAAGGAGAAATACGCCAAGCAGCGCCAGGAGGTCGAGGCGAAGGGCTTAAGCTCGCTGAGCGAGGTCCGGCATTACAAGGGCAGCCTGAGCAACCCCACGCTGAGCCCGGACGGACAGATCATCATTTACAGCCAGACCGACGTCCACAACAAGCCCGAGATCCGGCGCATCCGCGTCGACGGCAGCGGCGACGAGCTGATCTCCAAGGGCCGCATCGGGGCCCAGTACAGCTTCTCCCCGGACGGAAAGAAGGTCGTCTACAGCTCGATGGGCACCTACAAGCACTACTACAAGTACTTCGAGCTCTTCGAGCTGGACCTCCAGACCAAAAAGAGCCGCCAGCTGACGACCGGCCAGCGCGCCTTCCACCCCGATTATTCGCCGGACGGCAAAACCCTGGTCTTCGTCCAAAACAAGGTCAACACTACCCGCCTCGCCCTCTACGATTTCGAGACGAAAAAAATTAAGCTCCTGGGCGCCTCCGAGCCCTGGGTGCAGTACAGCAATCCGCGATTCTCGCCCGACGGGAAGACCATCGCGGTCAGCGCCTGGAGAAACGGCAACCGCGACATCTACCTCTACGACCTCGAGGGCAAGATCGTGAAGCAGGTGACCCAGGACACCGCCATCGACTTGAACCCGATCTTCGCCAAGGACGGCGCCGACCTCTTCTTCACCAGCGACCGCACCGGCATCACCAACGTCTGGCGCTACAACCTCGCCTCCGGGCAGAGCGAGCAGGTCACGAACGTCCTGACCGGCGTCTTCCAGCCGCAATTCGCGGGCGGCAAGCTGGTCGTGCAAAACTATTACGGCCGCGGCTACGACCTGAAGGCGATGGATTACCAGCCGCAGCCCATCGCGGTGGCCAAGGCCCCGGCCAAGAAGGGCAAGAAGGGCCGCCGCGCCCGCGCGCCCAAGGCCGCCGCCGTCGAGACCGCGGCGCTGACCGCGCCCGCGCAGGGCGACCTCGCGATCGGGGATCCCCTCGCCCGGCGCGAGCGGGCGGCAAAAACGGCCGCCCCCGAGGCCTCCGCGACGGCCGTCACCGCGCCCGACGCGGCGACCGGCGCGACCGCAGCGGCCCCGGCGGCGACGCCCGGACCGGAGCTGCCCGAATCGGTCTCGGCCGAGTTGGAGAACCTCCAGCCTAAAAAATACAACCCCTTCAAGAAGTTGTTCATCCCGCGCTACATCCAGCCCAACATCCTGTTCGGCGACAGTGTGACGATCACCGCGGACATCGGCAGCTCGGATCCGCTGGGCTGGCACCGCTGGACGGGCGGCATCAACTACCGCACCGACGCCAACTTCTTGGGCGGCCAGTTCAACTATTCCTACAATCGCCTCAAGCCGACCATCTTCGCCGGTTTCTACGATTTCGTCGTCGACTACGGCGACGTCTTCGGCATCAACCAAAGCTTCTTCGAAGAACGGCGCCGCGGCTTCGTCGGCGCCAGCATCGGCACCGGGGAACACCTGCTCGCCGGCTATTATTTCTTCGAGAACCGCTCCGCCGAATCCGCGATCCCGCCGGGGGCCATCCTGCCGCCGACCTTGGGGAATTTCTCCGGCTTCGGGATGCGCTATACCTGGAACCGCGCCGCCTACTACCCGGCCAGCATCAGCCTGGAGGGCGGCCCGCGCCTGCAGATCAACGTCGAAGGCACCGACCAGGCCCTGGGCTCCTCGCCCAATAACGAGCAGCTGATCATCCAGGGCGACCTGCGCGAGTACGTCCCCCTGCCGTTGGACGGTCACGTCTTGGCCTTCCGCCTCGCGGGCGGCATCGCCTTCGGCGACCGGCTCCTGCAGGGTACCTTCCGTCTCGGCAGCGCCTTGGGCGAGGGCACTCTGTCGGCGGTCACGCCCCGCCTCTTTACCTTGCGCGGCCTCCCCCAGATCACCTTCGCGGGCGAGCGGGCCCTGCTGATGAGCGGCGAATACCGCCTGCCGCTCGTCTACCCGCAACGCGGCCTGGGCACGACGCCGATCCACTTGAACAAGCTGTACATGGTGTTCTTCGCGGACTACGGCTCGGTCTTCAACGGCGACATCGACTTCGACAACTTCCTGCTCGGCGTGGGCGCCGAGTTGCGCGGGGACTTCGTCATCGGCTACGGCCTCCCGATCACCGCGCGGCTCGGCTACGGCATCATCGTCTCGGGCCGGCAGTTTATCCAAGGCCTGAAAGACCCGATCACCAACGCATCAATCACCAACGGAACCTTGATCTTGTCGCTGGGCACGTCATTCTAGCGGTTTCAGGACTTCTCTCCGTATCCGTAGGGGCGAACCTTGTGTTCGCCCTCCTACGCGACGGCTGACGCGTATACGAAATTGCGCCTAATGCACGATTCCTTGCCCGGGGGCGAACACAAGGTTCGCCCCAACAAAAAACGGAATATTTAGTTTTGTTTCGTGGAAAAATTTCGGTATTTCTGGGCCGTGCGATTTCCTCGACTTCAACCCGTCCTTCGCCTCGGCGCCGCCGTTTTAGCACTCATTTTCGTCTCCATCGAAACCGCATCCCTCTCCGCCAAACCCAAAGAAAAAAAGCACGCCGAGACCTCCACCCGCACTCTCTCCCAGCTCGTCCTGGGCGGGAAATTCTCGCAGGCCTTGCAGTTCCTCGAGGGCCTCTCGGACAAGAAGGCGAAGGGCCCCTGGCAGCTGCGGCTGAAGTTCATGGCGGCCTACCTGAATCTCAAGGCGAAAAATTATACCAAGGCCATCGACCTCTTCGAGGAAGTCCGCAAGGATTACGCCGTGCTTCGCGACTACGTCGACTACTACCTCGCCGTCGCGCTGCGCGAGTCCGGCAAGACCCAAGAATCGATCCGCCTTTTCTCCGAGCTCTCCGCCCGCGTCCTGCCGCCGCGCCTCTCCCAGGGCGTCGCCCGCGAGCTCAGCCTCGCCTACTGCAAGGCCGGCGACCGCGGCACCGCGATCGACCGGCTCAACGCCCTCATCCAGCACGAGACCTCCGCCGCCCGGACCTACCGGCTGCGCTTCGACCGCGCCCAATGCCTCCTCGACCTTGGCGACAAGGCCGAGGCCTACTTCAAGGCCCGGCGCTACCCGGAGGCCGCGCGCCTGCTGGCCGAGCTGGGCGACCCCAAGGACCGCGGCGACTTGGCCAAGGCCTACGCGCGCAGCGACCAATTCGACGCCGCCATCGCGGTCTACCGCGAGCTGGAGGCCGAGCCCGGCGCCAACCTCGCGGACATCCGCTACAAGATCGCCTTTTTGAAGATGGACCAGGGCAAGCTGGAGGAGGCCAACGCGGCCTTCGGCGAGCTGTTGGAGCGCTACCCCAATCACCCGAAACGGGACGCGATCGAGTGGTTCCTCGCCTGGAATCACTACCGTCTGGGCAAATACGACGTCGCCTACGAGCTCTTCGGCGGCCTGCGGGAAAACGCCGGCAAGGCCAAGACCGCCAAGCGCGCGGCCTACTGGCGGGCCCGGGCCCTCGAAAGGCAGGGGCGCCAGGGCGAGGCCAAGGCCGCCTACGAGGCGATCGCGCGGGAGGACGGTCTCACTTATTACGGTTTCTTAAGCCAAAAACGCCTCGAGAAGGCCTGGGCCCCCGAGGCGGCGCCGCGCCACGGCGCAGTCTCCGACCTCCCCCGATTGAAGGTCCCCGTCCCCTTTTCACTGGCCGGGATCGAAAACCAGGAGGGCCGCGGCGCCGTGCAGCGGCTGCGCGAGCTGCTCTTGGTCGGACTCTGGGAGGATTTTCTGGCCGAGCTGGACTTCGTCGGCAACCGCGAGGGCGTCGGGGAAGAATTCGCGAGGATCCGCTTCGCCGCGGACAACGGCGGCAACGGGGTCGAGGCCAGCGACGAGGGCGACGCGCGCTGGAACACGAAGTACCCCCCGGCCTACGCGACGTTGGTCTCGCTGTTCAGCCAGACCCGAGGCCTGCCCATGCAGCTCGCCTGGGCCATCATGCGCGAGGAGAGCCACTTCCGTCCCTCCGTGGTCAGCTCGGCCCAGGCCATCGGCCTGATGCAGATCATCCCGCCCACCGGCTACGAGATCGCCCGGGCCCTGGGCCGCAGCGGCTTCACGCCGGAAGACCTCTACCGCCCCGTCGTCAACATCGAGTACGGGGTCCAATACCTAACGATGAACCTCCAGCGCTTCGGCGGCAACCTGATCCACACCATCGCCAGCTACAACGCCGGACCCAACGCGGTCGAACGCTGGGCCAAATCGCGCGCCGGCCTCGACTGGGACGAGTTCGTCGAGGAGATCCCCTACGGCGAGACGCAGGACTACGTCCGCAAGGTGCTGCGCTCGCATTACCTCTACGGCCTGCTCTACGGACTTAGCTCTCCCTAAACCGACGGCAGGAAAGGCTTAACCTCGCAAAGCCCGCCGCCGTCTTGAATTCAGGGGCCCCGGCCCTTATGATTAAGTGGCGCTCCCGTCCATGCCCAGGGGGTATGTTCATGAAAAAGTCTGTTTTCATCGCACTGGTGACCGCCCTCAGCCTGAGCCTGGGCGCTTGGGCGGAGGCCCGCACCTACGTAGTTCGGCCCGGCGGGGGTTATTACTCGCGTGGCTACTACCCCCGCGCCTACTACCCGCGCCCTTACTACCGTCCCTACTACTATCCTTACGCTTACTACCCCAGGCCCTACTTCTACGCCGCGCCTGTCTTCGGGCCCTTCGGCTATTACGCGCCCTACTATTATCCGGGGTATTACGGCAGCGGCGTGAACGTGTACTACAACACGCCGGGCTTCAGCATCTCGGTGGGTTCGGGATATTAGGTCCCCTTCAGGGCTAGGGCCGAAAGAAGATATTGCTGACCGAGCGGCGGGCGGCCTCGAAGTGCGTGGTCTCCACGCTCCCCTGCCGGAAACCGGGCTGGTTGAGGTCGAAGCCCTCGTGCTCGAGGGAGAGCAGGGCTTGCTTCAAGTAATATTGGGGATCGGGGACGAATTCTCCGCTCAAATTTTTCGTATAGCGGTTGGCGGCATTGTAGGCGCGCGCGATGGCGTAGACCCGGACCTCCTGAAGGTTCGCTTTTCCTCCGTCCGCGACGTGTTCCATCACGCCCATGCCCTGAAGCTTCTCCCCGCGCGAATTGAGCGCCGGATGGGAAAAGGGCATCAGGTGGAAATCGAGAATCCCCGCATGGCTCTCGCTCAAGGCCTCGGCCGCCTGGAAGACCTTCGCCGCCTGGTCCGCGCGGAAGAACACGCCGACATAGGGGGTCTTCATTCCGGCGGTGTTCAAGGGCGTCACCACCTCGACGGGGATGTCCAGGGTCAGGAAGTGCTGCATCACCGCCTCGAGAGTCTGGGCCTCGGAACCCGGTTTCACCGCGAGCGAGAGCACGGTATTGGGCCCGGCGTCCTTGCCCGCCTCGAAGGCGGAGAAGCTTAAGTTGATGCCGTCGCTCTCCAAGCGAAAGCCCTGTCTCATCTGGGGACGAAAGACCTCCAACAGTTCGAAGGCACGGTCGACGACGTCCTTGGAGTAGCTCGACTCGCCGCTTCCCTCCACAAGCCCCTGGAAGAAGTCGAACAACTCGGTGGCCGACTTCGTGCTTCCGACCAAGCGTTTCGAGGGCGAGGCGACGAGTTGAGGAAAGGCGCGGACCGGCTCCAGAACCGCGCGCAATTCGCTGCGGTCGTTTTTCAACAAGGGCTCCACCCAATGAAGGATTGAGGAGGACCGAAGCGCGGGATGCAGGGCCTGCAAAAACTCCGTCGAGGCGGTCTCGGTGAAATTGGCTCCCGGATAGGCCTCGGCGGCCTTCGGCGCCACGGGCACGACGCGCGGCGGGTTCTCCCAGGCGTTGATCGTTTGGATGCCGTCTCCCTCGGCGCCGCCGGCGGAGCTCGCCTTGGGCGAAGCCGGCGGGGCCTCGTGGCCGCTGGGGGCATCGACGATCCCCTCGCGGACGAATTCCTCTCCCCATCCAGCCATGGGATTGTCGTCCGCGGCGGGAGGATCGGCGGGCGGCTTGGACTCAGGTTTGGGATCAGCGGGCGCCGCCGGCGGGACGGAAGGCGGACGTGAGGCTCGCGGCGACTCGGGACGCTGCACCGTTGGAGGTGGATCCTCGACGTCGCCCAGGGCGCTGCGCGCGAGCAGGTCCGGGCGCACGGGGAAGACGCCGGTTTTTAACTCCACATCGCCCTTCCCTTCCACGGGAGGCGTTCCGGGCAGGGGCGGCGGCGTCATCGGCGGCACCTCGGGAACGGGCGCATCCGGGAGCGGCGGAGGCATGGCGGGGCGGACGCGCTGCGGCGGCCTCGGAGGCGGCGGCCGCTTCGGCGGCACCACCGTCTTGATGTCGTCCTGCCTCAATTCATGGACCGGATCCGACGGCAGGCCGGCGGGACTCATCAAGTCGCTCGCGCTGACCGGCTCGTATTCCGCGTCGGCGTCCTCGGTGCTCCCCGGCTTGGCGGAATCCCGCTCGGGCTTGGTATAGTCAGGCTTGTAGAAGAGCACCGCCAGCCCCACCCCGTCCTTGGAGTCGCCGCCCAGCTCGATGGGGTCGCCGCTTCGCAGCAGGTGCACCGTGCCCGGCTCGATTCGCTTGCCCTTGAAATAGGTGGGATGCGTCTCGCTGAGCGCCCTCAGGTACCACTGCCCCTCGGCGTCGATGAAGATCTCCGCGTGCTCGGCGTCGATCTTTTCTCCGGAAACCTGATGGAAGGCGGTGGTCGCGTTGGCGGGTTTCGAAGATCCGCTCCCCAGGATGTAGCGGGTGGTCTCGCGGTTGCCGCGCAGGACGTAGCTGCCGAAGTTGCTGCGCAGGCCCATCGGGGGCATGTCCGGGTCCAAGTGGGAGAGAAGCTCTTTCGGAAAGACCGAGGCCGGCTTGACGCCTTCGGAGAAGGACCCGGGGCGCTTCAGCCAAGGGATGTCGAAGGTGAATTGGATCCCGCCGTTCTCTCCCGTCATGTGGCCCAGCGAAAAGACCCGTCCCGGTGTCAAGGGCACGCGCTCGTCCGGCCTGAGCTGGCGGTAGCCGTCGATGAAGACGCCCGACTCGCTGTCGGGATGCGGCGAGAGGAACCATTGGTAATCCTCCTCGCCGCTCTTCCTGCCCAGGTAGATTTCCGCGTGGCTGGGATCGATGCGATGTCCTTCCACCTGCACGCCGACCTGGCTTTTTTCTCCGGTCTTGGGATCGCTGCCCAGGACGTAGCGGGTATGCTTCAGGTCGGCGTTGAAGCCGCGCGCACCCGCGATCAGGAGGAAGGGCGGCTCGTTGGCGGGGATCTTGCCCAAGAGCATTCCGGGGAATTGGTCGGGCATGTCGATAGGCATGGGAATCCCAGGCCGAGTGGGTTCGGAATCGAAATCCGGCTCTCCGACCCGTCGGACCCTCGCCTGGGCCACCTCGACGGTGGGGCGGTCGCCCTCCGAGTCGTATTCGGCCTCGGTGGCGGCGGAGGTGGACATCGGGTCGCGGGCCGGCGGCGCCTCGCGGGCCCCCTGCTGCGGGAAGGGCGGCATGACTTCCTTGCGACGCATGATGCCGGTGGGCATTTCATCGGCGGGCGTGTTCGGGTCCAGGGCCTGCCCCGCCTTGTGGATCGGCACCTCGATGCCGCCCGGTCGCGGTCTCGGCAGCTTGCGCGGGCCGGGGGGCGGCGCCGGCTCGACCTTCGGCTTCGAGTGGAGGATGAAATCGAAGATTTGATCGCGCAGGTAAAGCTGATCGCCGTTGCGGAGGAAGACCCAATCCTGACGACCGCGGCCGGGCTGGGAGCCCTCCGAGTCCTTGGTCAGACGCTCGAGCACCCAGCGCTTCTCGCCCGCGGTTCCCGGCCGGGCCACCTCGACCCGCGCCGTGGGATCCAGTTTTTGCAGGACCCAACGTCCCTTGGCATCGACGTAGAGCCGCACGAGGGGCTCATCCTTCGCTTTGAAGTTGTAGATGGACTTCCCGCTGCGCAGCAGAAGGTTCTGACCGCGGGACGATTTCAGAACTCCCACCTCGGCGTTGCTCTCCGCCTTCACGACCGCGTCGGGGAAGAGGACATCCATCGGAAAGACGTCGGCTGGTTTGGGGGCCTCGACGGGCCGCTGCGAAGCCGGAACGGGGGGGCGGACGATGGTGGTAACGCCCGGAGCGGGCTCCAAGAGATTGCCATCGGCCTCCAGGCGGAACTTGAAATGGTCCCCCAATTCGATCAGGGCATTCGGCTTGGCCAAGACGAACTCTCCGGCCTCCAGCCTCTTGCCGTTGACGTAAGTGCCGTAAACGCTGCCGGTGTCGGCAACGAACCAGAAAATGCCGGACTCGTCCCTCAGCAGCATGGTGTGGTACTGGTTGATGTCCGAAAACTTCTCGCCAACGTTGACCAATGCCAGGCCGGCGTCGGGATAGGAAACTCCCTCGGGCGCCGAGGGGGTGCGGCCGATCCAGACGCGGTTCAGGGTCTTGACATCGACGGCCCAGCTGCCGCCCGGGAACTTAAGCTCGAAGCGCTGCACGCCGCTGCCCTTGGGCTTGAGCGTGATCGGCTTGTCGCGCTTGGGCTTCTCCGCGGCCGGGGCCTCGGCGTTGCCTTGCGCCAGATTGGCGGTGCGCACCTTCAGCTCGGCCAGGGTGGCCTGCAGCCGGCCGCCGGTCAGCTTGTTGGCCAGGCTGAATCCGGCCGCGGCCTGCGTGTACATCAGGGCCGCCTCGAACCAGTGCTCGCCCAGGTTGCGCTTGTCGTCGGGATGGATGCCCAGCTTGCGGCCCATCGCGCCGGCCGCGTACATCGCGGTGACGCCGCTGCCGTGATTGACGAGGCTCGAGAGCCGGGTCCCCCATGGGGTGAGAGAGCCCGTCATCAACTGGTCTTCCAAAATGCGGCCCGTCGGGCTGGTGACGAAGCCCATCCCCTCTCCCGCGGTCTTGCCGCCGAACAGGGTGCCCCACTTGCCGTCCGCCATCTGGCGCGTGATGCGCCCGCTGATCCCGTGACCGAAGCGCATCGCCCCGAAGAGCAGCGCGGCGCCGAGTATTTCTTGGGGCGCGTGGGCCCAGGCCTTGGCGGGGTCGTGCACCGCCGACTCGAGGCCGCGGTGGACGGCCGTGAAGGCCCCGGCCTCGAAGCCCAGGCCGCCGACGCTCGCCGCGAAACGCCCGGCCTTGCCGACGGAACGCAGCTTTCCAGCCGTGGCCATCAAGCGAAGGCTGCCCGCCTCGAAGAGCGTCCCAGCGATCGGGGCCGCGCCCATCGCGACCAGCATCTTCCAGTCGGCCACATGCTTGACGAAGCGCGGCGTCAAAATTTCCATCTTAGCGCCGAGCGGCCCCTTGCCCTCGGCGACGGCCAAGATCTGCTCGGCGCCCGCCTTGACGCCCTCGACGCCGCGCAGGCGTTGGGCGATCGCCACCGCGGCGCCGGCGTATTCGAATTGATCGGATAGGTCCGCACGGGCGAAGGCCAAAAACTCTCGGGCGCGCAGAGCCTCGTCGCCTTCCCGGCCGATCGCGTCCAGCTTGGCGATGCGCGGGTCCGCCACGAGGCGATCGCGCAGGGCGGCCTCGGTTCCCTCCAGCTTCAGGGTCTGCAAGACCTCCAGGGCCGAGCGGCTCGGCGTCGCCTTGAGGTGCTCGGCCGCCTTTTGGAACAAACTCTGAATCGCGCCTTCTTCCCGTGCCGCGTCGACGGGGGCCTTGCCCCGAACCCTGCGGTCCCACCAACCCAGACTCGCGTCGTGGCGCCGGCTTAGGGACGAATGCGAAACGGCCGCCATCGCCTCGAGGGCCTCCACGACGCCGGCCGGCGTCGCGGACAGGCCTTGCGTCTCGTCGGCCAGGCGCTTGGCGAGCGGCGAGCGGTAATCCTTCGGCAGGCTCATCGGCGCAATCAGCTTGGGTAGGCCGTTGGCGGCGTCGCGGTCGGCGCCGCTGAGCAGCACCGGCAGCATGCCCTGGATGAATTTTCCGGCCTCCTCCGAGGTCGGAGGCGCCGCCTGCTTGAGGGACTCGACCGCGGCGGCGAGCTCGGCGTTTTCGCCCGCCTCGGGGGCGAGCTCCCAGCTGCGCTTCACTTCCTTGAAGGCCAGGGTCTTGGGATCGAGAAGAAAACGTTCCTTGAACAGGATGCGGCCGTTCGCCGGATCGGCGTCGGAGTCGAAGGCGAAGTTGAAGACGACCTCGAAATTTTCCTCGCCAGGCAGGATCGTGATGAAATTCCGCTTGTCCTTGACCTTGAGGACGAACTCGGGGAGCTGGGGATTTTGCTCGCGCAGGTTTTGGTAAAGCGCGTTGGCGGCCTTGATGTAGCTGGGGTCCTTCGCCAGGACCTCGCGGATCTCGGGGAGGGTCGCGCCGTCCTCGTCGGTGACCGGACGGCCGAAGCTGCGGCCCACGGCTTGGGCGAATTTTTGGACCTTCTCGTCCTCCGCCTTGAGCGGGGCGGCGGCGAGGGCGGCCTTGTATTTTTCGAGCCAGGCCTGCCATTGGCCTTGGCCCTTGCCGTTGTACTCGGCGCTGCGCTGGAAGGATTTCAGCCGCTGCTCGGCGGAATCGAAGAGAAAGGTGTCGCGGAGGTAGATGCGGCCGTCCCCGGCCTCGGAGTTGTCGTCCAGGGGATAGACGAAGGTGACCTCGACGTCGCCGTTGGCCTGGATCTTGGCCTCGGTGCGAGCCTCGGGATCTTTACCCTGGATGTTGAGGGGAATCTGCTCCGGACCCTCCGCGTGCAAGGCGGAGATCTGCTCGAAGAAATCCTTGTTTTTCCTCAACAAATCGCGGGTTTCCCCGGATAATTTGAACGTGCCCCCGTGCTTGGTCATGCCTTAAACCCCGCCCCCCGGCGGAGTTCTTGAGAGATACCGGAACCTTACGAAAGCCGACCACCCGGTATCTGTGCGAAGCGCCCCGCCCCAAAGGGCTGGTTGCCTCATTGTCGCGAAAAATTGGGAACCGGCCGGCAAGGCCGCGTACATACTCGCTAATTTCGATGCCGGTCGTTCACGTGCTTATCGCGGTTCCCCGCTAAAAGTTGTCTTTTGGTACAAGGTCAAGGCATTTTTTTATTGGCCTAAGAAGCCAAAGTCGGGTTTCCGGGGAACGCTGAAGGAATTTTTTAGGAATTCCATTAGCTCGGCTATCTCCCGAGCCTGCTCGGTGCCCGCCTCGACGCGGTAGTCAAAGCGCTTCAGGGCGGGAAAGGCGAAACCGCCCCGCGAGAGGGGGGAACCTCCTTGATCGTATTCGAAGGCCAATTCGATCTTGCCAAGCGGCGCCTCGACGGCGTCCGGCCGGGCGTGGGCCCAGGGGCGATAAGGAGCCACACCGCCCTCGCCCTCCACCGCCACCCGCAGCAGCCCCTCGCCGTCGCGCAGCACCTGAAGCGTCATTCGCGTGGGCCCCTGATCGGCCCGTGCACGGAAAGCCTTGCCGTCGTAGACGATCCCGCCCAAGTCCAGCGCCATCTTGCCGAGGCCCTGGCCCAAGATCGCGTCGACCGCGTAGGCGTCCTCGGCCTGCAATTCGGCGCGGCGCTTCGCGCTCGCGTCGAAGAGGGCCAGCATGGCCGACTGCTGCTTGGGATTGAGCCCGCCCAGCGGCCCCTGCCACATCACCGTGTCGCTGTAGAGGATCACCGGGACCTCGTCGCCGCCGACGTTCATCCCCTTGCGGTACTGCGTCCCGCGCGGGGACTGAAAATCCGGGCGACCCATCGCGGAGCCGACGATGCGACCCTCGGCGTCGAGGGTCAAGGTGCCGACCTTGTACCAATGCCTCACCGCCGCAGATTCCCCGCCTATCATGACGGTCATCTGGGCGTTGTTGGTATCGCTCGTATGCAGGGCGCCCCGGTTGAATTGCAGGACCGCGGGATCGGCGGACGGGAGCACCACCGCGCCGTCAGCTTGAGCCCCGCCCTCCAGGGCGGGCCGCGCGCCGCGCGGCAGGACGATCGGGTATTTCGGAAGGTCCAAGAGGGCCTCGACGACGGTCTTCACGACCTCGGAGCCTTCAGACAAGTCTTTCAAGGTCGCCTGCAGGCCGCGGACGGTCTCGGGATCGAGGACGAGGCGGTTCTCGTCGGGGCGCAGCTGGTAGCGGATCTCGATCAAGACCTTAGCCGACTTTCCCTCCGGCAAGACCTGCCCCGACTCGCCGTCGAGGCGCAGCACAAATGGGTGGGCGTTGTCGACCGCGGCAAAAGGCGAATCACGATGGGTGTGTTTCGAGGCCTCGGCCTGCGCCGCGACGCGGGCGTTCTTCAACACTTGCTCATAGAGGCCTTGCTCGAAGGCCCTTCGAGACTTTTGCGGGTGGGCTTGATTCGCGGGGACCACGGCCGTACCCGAGGCCGGATCCCCGGCTAAGGGTTTGGATCGGGCTTGGGCGCCTTCGGCATCGGCGCGACGACCGTGACCTCGTTGTCAAAGTCCGCGGGGGGATTTTCCGGTTTGTCCGTCGGCTTCTCCTTCAAGGTCTCGGGCCGAACCCAGATGCCCGTCTTGTCGGGGTCGGAGAGTTCCGTGTCGGAGGGCTCCCGCATGGCGCCCGTCTCGGGCTCAGGCTTGGGCGCCTGCGGCGTCGAGTCGACGCGCGCGGCGTCCGGCGCGCCCTTGGTGCCGTGGATGTAGACGAAGACGCTGAAGTTGTCGGCCTCGAAGTGGTCGACCAGCTTGCCGTCCTTGGCCTGGTCGTAGACGTTGCCTTTGTAATCGATGAAGAGCTGCTTGCCGTCCAACTGGAAAGGCATCCGGTCATTTTCCTTGGAGAGCTCGCCGCTCTCGAACTTGGCGTCCGCCTCTTCCGCGATCTTCATGCGCTCGCGGACCTTGGCGTCGAGGATCTGGGCCTTCTCCTTCGCGGTCTTCGCGTCCTTGGTCCATTCATAGGCCAGGTTGCGGTCGGGGATGTTCTTCCAAAGGCCGTCGGAGCCAGCGATGGCGACGTCGCCGTCCTTGAGGGCGATCTTGTTCAGGCCCTCCGCGGAGCGGAAGCCGGTCTGCGGGTCGAAGACCTCGCCCTCGGCGGTGCTGCGAAGCCGGAAGTTCAAGGTACCAACGACGTTCTCGACATTGGAACCGAGATGGTGGGCGTTGCTCTTCAGGTCGCGCCCCTCCCCCTTCGGACCGTAATCCTTGTTCAAGTCGACGGCATTCCGGCCCCAGTTGTCCGGGCGCGTGGCATAGATCCAAGAGGCCGTCCCGTCCGGGGCCGCGCGGTAGAGGGTCAACTGGAGGTCGCTGCCCCAGAAGGCCTCCATCGTCTGCGGGGCGCCGTGGGCCTCGGGCCGATGGACCTGGAGGATGACGATGCCGGCGCCGGGCTGCCTTCTCCCTTCCTCGGGCTTGTAGAGCTCGGCGACTACCTTTTTATTGGCCGCCTGCGCGGCCTCGGAAATTTCCGTACCCTGCGAGACCTTCTCGATGAAGGTTTCCAGGGTGAGGCGCGCGGCCTCCTTCCCGCCGGCGTGTCCGCCCATGCCGTCGGCGGCCGCGATCACCAGGTCTCGCGCCGGCGTGTAGGTGGCGGCGACGCCGTCTTGGTTTTCCGCGCGACCCTGACCTTCGTGGGTCTTGGCGTAGACCTCACCCATCACGGCGTTGGCGGGGTAATGGATCTCAAGCGACTCCGGCTTCTCGAAGCCGCCCAGCTCGCCCATCGCGACCTTCGTGTCGGGGATCTTGAGCCCCTCCGGAAGTGTGGGGCGATTGCCGCCCTCAACCTTGGGGGGCGGAGCGGCGGGGGGCACGGCCGAGGCGTCTTCCGCCTTGGCCTCCGGCTTGACGGTCTCGGGCTTGCGCGAGAAGAAATCCACGGCACTCCAGAACAAAGAGGCCACGGGGTTGGCGCTGTCCCGGCCGAGCAGCGAGCGAAGCCCGCCGGCCAGCGAGGCGTCGGCCTTGGACTTCTTGGCCGAACCTTTCTTGCCGGACTTCTTGCGCCCCTTGCCCGAGGGCTTGGCGGCCGTGTCGGCCGGCGCTGCGCCGTCGGCGGGCGGGTCCTTCGGGTCTTTGCCCTCGGTCTTCCCGTCGACCTTGGCGTCGGCCTTCGGCTCCGCCTTCGCGTCCTTGCCGAGCTTCGGCAGCTTGGGCAGGCTGGGGATCTTGTCGGTGACCTTGGCAATCGCGTCGAAGGCCCGTTCGGCCCGGGTCACGCCCGGCACGTCGAAGGGGAATTCCTTCAACAGGGCGTCGTACTCCACGCGGACGCCCTCGACGGGGATCACCTTGTCGCCCTCGCCCTTCAGTTCCTCGAGTTTCGGCGGCGTGAGCAGGCTGGTCTGGCCCTTGCCGGAGGCCTCGGGCTTGGCGGCGTACTTGATCTCGAATTTCTCCACCTCGCCCTTGGCGTCAAGCGTCACCTTCACGCGCGAGAGGCCCTTGGGATGGACGACCCAGGTCTGGAAGCTGCGCGTGGCGGGATCGAAGAAGGCCTGCGTGTCGGATTGTTGACCCTTGTAGGCGCTGTCCGGCGCACCGCGGTAGGGACCTCCGCTGCCGCTCTGCGACTCGTGACCGGCGAAGACCTGCTTCGCCTGCTCCGCCAGACCCAGGATCTCGCCCTTGGTGAAGACGAGCTGTTGGCCGTCCTTGTTGGCGGGGTGGCTGCGGAAGACCAGGGCCTTGCCGTCCACCTTTGTCGAAATCGCGTCGAGCTCTCCACGGACCAGCTCAACATTCTCGCCCGGGTTGTTGAGGTCTTGCAAGATGCCCAGCTCCTGCTTGGCGCGGGAGTAACCGAGCAGCGTCGCCGTCTGATAGGCCTGGGCGGCGGGTAGCTCGCGGGTGTTGGCCTCGCCGAAGTAGACCTTGAGCAGGACTTCCATCTCGGCCTCGCTGGCCCGGCGCAGCAGGACGCGGGCCTGCGGAGTGGCGTTGTCGAGGGCGTGGCGCAGGGTATTCTGCGCTGCCTGGAAATCCTCCTTGGCCTGTACGTCGAGGTATTTCCTGACCAGCGAGATCGCGGTCTTGACTTCCTTATCGCTGAGGCTCTTCTCGAATTTTCCGTTGGCCTGCTCGACGGCGTCGCGGCCCTTTTGGCGGATGCCGAAATCGGCCGGCAGCTTCTCGACCAGCTTGGCCGGATCCGTCTCGATATTGGCCTGCTGCTGATCCTTGAGGTGCTCCTCCAGGGCCTTTTCCAGGGCGGTCGAGAGCTCTTTCGACTTCTCGGCGGCGGCCTTCCATTCTTCGATCTTCTCTTTAAGCTCGGAAATGATGGCCTTGTCCGGGCGCTTCTTGCCTTCTTCCAGCTTCAACCGCTTTTCGGCGATGCCGACCTTCTCGAGGAGAGCGCTCTCGCTCTTCTTCGCCTGTTCGACGACGGCCTTGAGCTGCTCGTGGCCCAGCATGTCGAAGATCTCTTTGGTGGTCACGCCGCCGATCTTCTTGAAGGGCGACTCGCCGAGGGTCTCGAGGGCCTCGGCCAGGGTGCGGGCACGGCCGACGCGCAGCTTGAGCGCTTCCATCGCCTTGAGGGTCTGGAATTCGACCTCCAGCGGCGAGAGGCGCGGGTCGATCACGCCGCCCTTGAGCTCGGTGGCGGGGTCGAGGCCGAGTCCGGCCTTTTTCAGCTCGGCAACTTGCGTCTCGAGCAGAGACTTCACCTTGCCCTGGATGCCCATCTCGACGGGGAGGCTCTCCAAGGGCCGGCGTCCCGAGAAGACCTCGGCGACGGCGACAAAGACCTCCGCGCCGCCCTGGTAGGGGCTTTCGCGCAGCATCTTGAAGAGCGCGGCCGGGTCCTTGGCCTTCGCGATGGCGCGGGCCAGGCTCATCTGGTGCTCGCGCGGGGTCGAGGCCAATTCCTTCAGGAGGGGATCGGGGATCTCGATGCGAACTTCTTTGCCGCCGACGTTCAGGACGTCGCCGTGGGCCAGCCTCGCGGACTTGCCGGGGGCGAAGGTCTCACCGTTGAGCAGCACGGTTTCCAGCGGCGCGGGCGGCACCGAGGGAGCGGCCGGGTCCTTGGCTTCAGTTTTGGGCTCGGCCGGGGGCGTCCCCGCGGTATCCGCGGGCTTGTCGCCGTCCTTGGCCTCCGCGGGCGCCTCAGCTTTGGCATCTCCGTCTTTCGGTTCCGCCGGCTCGGCCTTGGCCTCCGGCTTCGGCTCCGCCTTGGCTTCCGGCGGTAATTCGGTCTTCGCTTCGTGGTGCAGGACGAGGCTGCCGTCCTTCTCGCGCGAGACGCGCAGGCCTTGGCCCTCGCCCAGCGGGAGGAAGGCGTCGAGCGAGGTCTTCTCGCCCTCCTTGGGCAGGGCAACCTCGAGTTTCTTCCCCCCTTCCGACTTGGTGAGGGTGAGATCCTTGGGCACGGCGCCGAAGAGCTGGAGCATGCCTTCCGGCGCCGGCTGGGCGGCGGGGGCATCCTTGGCGGCCTTTTGCTCGGCCTCCTGGAGCCTTTGCAGCTCCTTCTCCATGGCCTCGATCAGGTCCTTGGAGGTCTTTCCGTCCTTCTTGGCGGCTTCGATCTTGCCCTGCAGCTCGACGATCTCGCTGCGGCCCTTGAGGTTCTCGATGCGCATCCGCGATTCCATCATGCCGAGCTGAAGCTTTCCGCCGGTCAGGCCGTTGGCGAGGCGGAAGCCGGCCATGGCCTGGACGTACATGAGCAGGGTGTCCGAGAAGGTGCCGTCATGCTTCGACCAACCCAATTTGTAGTTGGCCTTACCGGCGGCGTACATCGAACCGATCGCGAAGCCGTGGTCCAGCACCGTCGCCAGCCGCCGTCCGTTGACGGTCAGCTGGGGCACGCCGGGGCCCGCGGCCTTGCCGACGTTGAGCAGGCGCCCGGTCGGGCTCTTGGCCAGGCCGGCGGCGCTCGATTCGCCCGCGACGTAGCCGCCCGCCCACTTGAAGCCGCGGGGGCCGGTGGCGAGGAAGCGCTCGCTCAAGGCGGCGCTGGTCGCGTGCGCCCCGCGCATGGCGCCGAACAGGAGGATGTTGGACTTGAGATCGCCGCCGTGGTTTTCCCACACGCCTTCCGAGGTGTAGAAATAGGAATCCAGGGCCTTGCTGGAATAGGTGAAGGCGGCCGCCTCGCCGTAAACGCCGGCCGTCCAGCCGATGCCGCGGCCGATCATGCCCCAATTGCGGAACTTCCAGAGGCCGAGCATCTCGCAGCCCGCGCCCGCGAAGGGCGCGAGGGTCATCGCGGCCAGGGTGGTGGGCTTGCTGACTTCCTTGGAGAAGTGCTTGAGGCCGACCTCGAACTTGCTGCCGAAGTCGCCCTTGCCCTCGGTGAGGGCGAGGAATTTCTGCACATCGCGCTCGAGGCGCTCGGCGTTCTCCTGCGAGGCGGGCTTGGGCTGCCCCTCCACCAGTGGCGGGTGGTAGCCGGTCAGGTCGGGGATTTTTCCGGATTGCAGCATCTGCGCCAGCCAGACCGAGCTGTTCTTGAAGCCGGTCTTGGCGAATTCCGGGTCCTGGAGCAGCTTGGTGTAGGCCTCGACGCGTTTTTCCATCGAGGCCTCGGCGGCGACGCCGGTGAACTTCTCCAGCGTCTTGTCCTCGAGGAGCTGGGCGCGGATCCGCTTCTCGTCCTCGTTCAAGTCGGCGTCGGGCAGGGCGCGGAGGATCGCGAAGGCGGTCTCGCCGGGCTTTTGAACCGCCGCGAGCGAGGCCTTGTCGAGCAGGCTCTGCGCCGCCTTGATGTCCTTGTCGTGGGCTTCGGCGACCTTGGCGACGTCCTGCGCCTTCGCGTCGTGCGCGGTGGCGAGGTCCAGTTGGGCCATGAGCGGCGCCAGCAGCACGCCCTCGGGTCCTGGGGCGCCGTCCTCGCTGGCCTTTTCGATCATGCTCATCTGCTCGTCGACCATGGCCTTGACCTGGGCGAACTTCGGGTCCTTCGGGTCGCCCTTCAGGACGCCGTCGAAGATGGAGCGGTAGACCTTGACCCGCTCGGCCACGGTGGGGAGCTTGGCGGCCTCGTCGACCTTCTTCAGGCTGGGCGACTTGAGCAGGGCGTCGCGCAGCTTGAGCTCGTCGCCCTGCAGATCGGTCATTTCCTGCAGCAAGGTGAAAATGGACTTCTTGGTGTCGGCGACGCTCTTCTCGGCCGCCTTGGTCAGCAGGGGCTCGAGGGCCTGGTATTCCTGCGGGACATGGACTTGGTTCGGGGCCTGCTTCAGGGCGGGATAGGCCAGCTCGATCTTCTCGGAGGCCATCGTCTTGAGGATGTCGAGGCTCTCGGCGGCGCGGCTTTTGGGGAGCTTGTCGGTCGCCACCATCTGGGTCAGCCAGCGGGCCGAGCCCACCATGCCTTTGTCGAAGAGCTTGTCCCGGGCGATGCCCATGTAGCGCTGGGCCTGGATGTCCTTCATGTCGTCCTGGGCGATGGCGGCCAATTCGACCATCAGGGTGTCTTGGATCACCCGCTCGGCCAGGGCGCGCTCTTCGGGCGTCAGCGCGAGGTGCTTCTCGACCTCGGTATAGTCCTTGGGCTCCTTGCCCTTGCCGATCTCGCTCAGCTCGCGCAGCACCGCGATCGCGTCGGACTTCTTGCTCTGCGTCGTCTGGAGGAAGGCCTTTTGGAAAAGGCCGTCGACGACCTTCTTCTCGGCCTCGGGGTCGACCTTGGGTCCCTTGTAGCTCCAGGCCTTGCTGTCGCGGACGCGCAGCGAGATCTGGTCCTCGGCGACCTTCGCCATGACGGCCAGGCCTTCCATGGCGCGGCGGCGCGCAAAGAAGGGCGCGAGCGGCTTCTCGAAGGCGCGCTTGAAGGCCGGCGAGTGGAAGCCCTTGACCAGCTCTTGGGCCTTATCCATGTCGCCCGAGCTGAGCGCGAAGACTGTGCGGGTCAGGCGCAGGTTGTCCTCATGACGCTGTTTTTCCTCGGGCGTGGTCGCGGCCTTGAGTGCGGCGTCCTCGGTCTGCTCCAGCTCCTGCATCGCGGCGCCGGCGGTCTCGAGGTCGCCGTGGCCCATCCCGGCCAGCATGCGCAGGACGCGGGTGCGGTAGGCGGGATCGATGCCCTGGAGGTGCAACAGCGGCTCCAGCGAGGTCTTGGCCGCGTCGAGGACCTCGAAGACCATCCGCTGCTCGTAGCCGAGCTGGGGATTGTCGAGGATCTTGGGCATCCCGAAGTAGGCGACGTGCGGGGCGACGAAGGGAACGGTCCCGCTGAGAAACTTGAGGGTACGCTCGTCGAATTGGCTGGTGGCCTTGTCCGCGATCGGCGGGTACTTCTCGGCCGCGATGTCGTCGTTGATCCGCTGGGTCGCCAGGGCCACGCTGCCGCCCTCCGGGGCGCCGAAGGCCTGGGCGCGGCGGTCGACCTTGGCCGGCTGGCCGTGCTCGAAGGTCCAGCGCTCGGTGTAGTCGAGATATCCCTGCCCCTCGCCGCCCTGCGGGCGGAGGGAGAATTTCAAAAAGACGTAGGTCTTGCCCCCTTCGACGTTGGTGGTGACCTCGACAGGCGGGTCCTTGAGATTGAGCGGGAAATCCGCCCCCAGCGAGGCCTTGAGCGGCTCGAAATACTTATCGGCGGCGGCCAGGCCCTTGAAGAACTGCGGCTCCATCTGGGCCAACGGGACGGCCTTGGCGCTGCGCACGGCCGAGTTCATCGTCTTGCGGAACAGCGCGTCGCTGTACTCGGCATAGCCGCCGGGGGGAGGCGCCGGCTCGGCCGGTGTGCTCGCCGGCTGCGGGATCTTGGTGAGCAGATCCGGCAGGAAACTCTGGATGAAGGCCTTGGCGGTCTCGGCGCTCGGCTTCTCGGCCGCGGCGATCTTCTTCGCCTTTCCCTCCCAGTACTCGCTATCGGAGCTGCCCGCGCCGACCTTGGCCGTGCGCTCGTAGCCGACCCACTCGCCGGTGTTGCCGTTGAAGGAAAACTTGTCCTGGACCAGCAGGTGGCCCGACTTCTTGCCCTCAGGGTCCTCCGCGACGTAGGAGAAGACCACCTCGGTCGTGAGGCCGCGGTGGAAGACCGCGTAGTGGCTGCGCGGGTCTTTCACGCGCAACGCCAGGCCCTCCGCCTGGGTGGCCGCGATCAGGGTGCCGAATTGCTGCGTCTCGCCCTTGTTTTTGCCGAAGATGGCGATGTGCTCCGCCGAGAAGGGACGCGAGAAGGTGCGCGCCACCAGCATAGCGAAGGCCTGAAGCTTCTGGTCGTCGGGCAGCGCGGCCGTCCGGTAGGCGGCCAGGCGCCGCTGCCAGCCTTCCTTGTCCTCGCCGCGTCCGTTGTATTGAAAATCGCGCTTGTAGCCGTTCAGCTTCTTCTGGCTGGGGTCGTAAGTGAAGGTGTCGCGGAGATAAATGCGGCCGTCGTCGCTCGAGGGGTTGTCGTCGACAGGATAGACGAAGCTGACGGCGACGTTGCCGTCGGCGAGCACCTCGACCTCGGTGCGGGCCTCGGCGTCCTTGCCTTGGATCTTGATGCCGGTCTTGTCCCCGAGATTGCTGACGGCCTCGAAGAAGCTTTTGTTGTCCCGGAGCAGATCCCGGGTTTCCTGCGAAAGCGCGGAGGTGAGCTTGCCACCCATCTGTGCCCCCAAATATCTGATCCTATTGGCCTTTTTTCCCTATATCCAAGGCCGATAGGACCTGTGCCTGTGTCCTAAACGTTCCCCAACGTTAGGGTTTATCGTCTTGGGCGGTGAAAAGTTGCCGAGAGGCGTACAACAAAACGCCGCCCCGCGCGACGGCGCGGGGGGCCTTGTGGCAAGTGTCCGAAAGCATTGGAATTAGGGCTTCAGGGTGATCTGGTGGCCGTCGAACTCCAGGGTGTCTCCGGCGAGGGCCTGGTCGCTGCGGCCGAGGCCGACGATGATGTTCTTGCCCTTCGCGGGGTTGGTGATGCTCATCCCCTGCTTGAAGCCGACGTTCTCGATGCGATAGCGGCCCTCGCCCAGGTCCTCGATGCGCGCCAGGTCCTTTTCGAAGAGCCCCCGGAACAAGCCGCCCTTGTTGATGTTCAGCTTGTACTCGCGCGGCGTGGCCTCGTCGCTTTCGGCGGCCTGCAAGCCCACCTCGCCCTTGTTCTCGACGATGCGGATGAGACGGGCCCAGCCCACCTTCATCTCGCCGCCGTTGAAAGATGGAGGTCCGAAGGCCTGCGGCCCCCGCGAGGGCATGTAGGAAGGCGGAATCGAGACCGGAATCGGCTCCATCGGCACGGGTGCCGCCGCGATCTGTTCCATGCGCATCCCGCCGTCGGGCCTAACCTTGAAGACGAAGTGGACACCACCGAGGCTGAGGATGTCGTTGGGCGAGACCCGTCTCCACTCGCCCTCCTGGCCCCGGCCTTTTGAAATGAGCTGGTTGTTCTGGTAGGTGCCGTTGCTGCTGCCCAGGTCTTTCACCCACCAGCCCTTGTCGTGGAAGGTGAAGGACAAATGCTGGTTGGAGATATTGGCGTTCCCGCCCAGCTCCCTGCGACCCAGCTTGACCGGCTGTCCTCCGATCGGAAACTCGATCACCACGCCCGCGTCGGGCGAGGCCATGGGTTCGGTCGAGGCGCGGGGACGACGGCCGTTTTGAATGGCGGTCACGGCGCCGTCCTTGAAGACGTACCATTGGGCCTGCTCCGGCCTCGGCCCGAAAGCGAACATCAATCCGTCTCCCATGGCGTAGGTGTTTCCGGAAAGCGGCTCATAGCTGTTGCCGTTCAAGACCCAGACGTAGCCGTGGTTCGTGATCTCGCGGAGGATGAACTCGCCGCCGCCGTTTTCGAAGGCGTCCCAGAAGATCTCCGCGACCTGCCGTCCGTCGGGGCCGTTGAACTGGTAATTCGCCCCCTCCTGCAGCTGCATGCGCGCCACCTGGGGCGCCGGCGTTCTAAAAGCGTGGGAGCTGGGGGGCGAGACCTGTCCGGCGACCTGAATCAAGCTGGCGTGGTCGGTACTCTCGTGGAAGCGGAAGGTGAGGCCGCCGACGGTGACGAGCGCCCCGTCCTGGATCGCATGGAAGTTGCCCAGGGTCCGGCGCTGCGTGGCGGGGTCCACGCCGCCTTGGATGTCGACGCCGTTGAGCTGGGTCCCCGTGTCGGAACCCATGTCGCGGATCAACCAGCCGTTGCCCTTGAAGATCAGCTCGAAGTGATCCGGCGAGAGCGAAGCGTCGGGGATCTGCTTGCGGCCGATGTAGACGGGACGGCCGCGCGGAATCTTGAAGGCGAAGGCCCCGTCGCCCGTGGGGATGGGCTCCGGCTGTCCCGGCAGGCCTGCGCCGGGCTTCTTCGGCAATTCGACCAAGCGGGCCGCGCCGCTCGGACCGTCGATCTGCACCTGCAGCTCGACGTCGACGCCGACCTGGATGCGGTCGCCGTGCTTGAGCTGGGCGGTCTGGACCTGCTGGCCGTTGACGAAGGTGCCGTAGGTGCTGCCGACGTCCTCCACCACCCAGCGGTTGACGCGGGCGTAGATCTTGAAATGTCGGCGGGAGACGCCGTTGTCGGGGATGCGGATATTGGCCCCGCCGTTCTTGCCGACGACATACTCGGTGGCCGTGTCAAGAGGCCATTCGCGCAGGCCGGTCTCGATCGCTTTGGCGCTGGTCCAACCGCTCGCCTGGCGATAGTCCGCGGCGTTCTTGTGCAGCTCGCTCAGCTTTTCCGCCGCGGTGAAGGCCGCGTCGGCGGCCGTACCCTCGTTGTAGCGGTGCTTGTCGCGGTGCAGTCCGGGACGAAGCTTGCGCTTGTAGAATTTTTCAAAATCGGCTGGCTCCAGCTTCGCCAACTCCGCCGGTCCCAGAGCGGCTTCCACCTGGGGCAGGTTTTTTAAGATGCCGGCGTAGACCGTGGCCGCCTCCGCGGCGCCATCCCCGAAGATGCGCTCCAGGAGGGTTCGATGGGCGCCCAGGATCCGTTCCACCTCGGCCGCCTGCGGGACCTCGAAGGGGCGATGGATACCCTTGATCTTCTCCAGCTCGGCCGCCGCGGCCTTCAGGATATTCTCGCCCAGGTCTTGGCGCGCTTCGATCCGCTTTTTCGCGGCGTCGAAGAGGTCGCCCTGCAGCTTCAGGTCCTCGGCGCGGGCCAGGAGGCTGGGATTGAAGACCTCCTCGATCTCGGGGAAGGTCAGGTAAAGTTTCAAGATCCGCTGGGAGGCCTGCTCGGAGGCGGATCCATAGAGCTTCGCGATGTCCTCGACGTATTTCAAGTGGAAGTCGGCGATGGTCCGGTCACTGATCCGCGGCTGGTAGTTGGGATCGCTGCCGGGAGGCGTCGCCGGGACCTTGAAGCCCTTCGCGGTGCTGCGCTCCGCCGCGGCCTCGGCGGCGAGGATCTGCTCGGCGGTCGGCACCGGCTCGAGCGGCGAATAATTGATCGGTATTTCGTAGCGACTCGCCGGCGCCTTGCCGTGCTCGTAGTCGAGGACGAAGATGTTGTCTTTGTCCACGTGCTGCGGAAGCTGGATCGGCTCGCCTTCAAGGGTCACCAAACGGCCGGGCTGGCGGATGTTCTCGATCGCGAGGTCGTGCAGGAGGGAAGCCGAATCAACTCGGCCGCGAGTTGCCTTCAAGCCGCCGCGCAGGGCCGCGAAAGTCTCTTGGGTCGGAGGGCGAAATCCGTGGTACTGCCGCGAGTCCCGCGAGCCGTGCTGCTTGTAGGGGCCGCCCGAGGTGTTTTCGTGAAAGCCGTCGCTGGCGATGAGAAAACGGTCGCCGGGCTGCAGATCCGTCACGCGGTAGAGGCTGGGCTCGTATTGGTGAATGCCGCGGGCGATCTGGTTGTATATCCACCCCCCTTGGCCGTCGGGTAGAGGAACCCCGTCGACGTTCGAGTAACCGAGGATGTCGTAGCTCCCCTCGGCGTTCGGCCGAGCCAAAAACACCGTCGCATCCCCCACGCTGGCTACCATCGCCTCGTTGCCGACGACGACGATCACCGCGCCGGCGCCGGTGGCGGTCCTCATGCCCTTTTGGCCGGGAGGATTGCGGTCCGCCTGGTTGCGTTGCAGCTCCACCGCCGCCACACCGGCCTCGAAGATCTCCTTGGCCGTGGCGACCTTGCCCTCGCGGGCGGCCTCGGCCACCCGAGCGTGCACGCCCTGCAGGAAGGCGCTGGAGGCGACGGCGTCCGCACCCGGTCCGCCTTCCCCTCCGGCGCCGTCTGCGCCGGCCAGGACCTTCACCTCGGTCCCGTCGGGGAGGAGGAAACGGCCCATGTAAATGCTGTCTCCCTGGAACTTGCGCCGGCCGTTGCCGCCGTTCGGCACATTGCCAATCGAGGTGCGTCCGGAGGCACGGGAGCCGTCGGTGAAGGCGAGCTTCATCATGCCTTCCTCGCCGCCGGCGATGAGGTGGGCCTCGCCGATCACGCGACCTTGGGCATCACCGAGGAGAGCCGTGCCCTGAAGGCGGGTCTCGACGCGCTGCGCCCGAGGGTCGGCGCCGCCGAACAATTCGTGCGGGCTGCGGAAGCCCATGAATTGCTCGTTTTCGAGCGCGACGTTGAGCCCTTCGATCTCGGCCTGTTTTTGGGACAGGGTCCGCTCGATACCTGCGGCACGCAGGTTGGCGGTGTCGCGTTCTCCCTTGAGGGTGGCGACCTCTTGGCGGAGGGCCTCCTCGCCCGCCACCAACAGCTCGAGGGTCTGTTCCACTTCGCGGACCCGCTCTTGCTCGATCTGAATCTGTTCGTCGAAGCCTTCCTTGGCGTTGCGCAGGGTAGTCAACTCCCGCTCCAGCTCGCCGATCTTCTTCTGGGCTTGACGTCCGGCCTCTTGGCTCTCGGACCATATCTTCCCGACTTGGTCCTGGGCCGCCTGCAACTCCTTCGCCTTGGCTTCGACCTCGCCCTGCTTGACGGCCAGCTGGCCCTCCAGCTCGGCGGCGCGGCTCCGCGCGCCGAGCAGCTCGCCCTCGGCCTCCTTGCGCTTGGTCTTGGCATCGGTCAATTCCCGTTCGGCCTTCTCTAACTTGGGTTTGAGTTCTTTTAGCTCTTTATCAACCGCGGTCTTCTGGGCCCGGAGCTCCTCGACTTGGCGCGCAGACTCGGCCGCGCTCTGCTCGGAGGCGGTCAGGGCTCCCTCGAACTCGGCAGCGCGGCGGTCCGCGTCGGCGGCGCGCTGCTCGGCCTCTTTCACCATCTCCTTGAGGCCGGCGATCTCCTCGTTGAGGCGGCGCAGGCCCGCCTCGGCCTCGGACCTGCCACTCGCGTCGGAGCTCAGGGCGGCGGCCTCGATGCGGGCGGCCTCCGCCTCGGCCTCGGCGGCGGCGATGCGACCCTCGGCGGCCTTAGCCCGCGCCTCCGCGGCCTCGGCGCGGGATCTCAGTCCGGCGGCCTCGGTGCGATGCGTCTCGGCTTCGGCCTCGGTCGTGCTGCGCAGGGCCTCCAATTCCTTCTCGAGGGCCGCGACGCGCCGCTCGGCGGCGAGCTTACCCTGTTCGGCGGCGGTCAACTCCTCTTGCAGCCGCGCAGCGCGGCGGGCTGCGTCTTGGGCCTTTTGCTCGGCCTCGGCACGCAGGCTGGCCGGCGCCAAGAGAGCCTCGGCCTCGGCCTTCGCGGCGGCGAGATCGCCTTCCAGTTGGCGGATCTTGGCGCGCTCCGTCTCGAGCGCGGCCTCGTGCTCCTTGGCCTTCGCCTCGGCGAGGGCGGCTTGTCCGCCCTTCTCCGCAGCCTCCAGGCGCAGGCGCTCCGCTTCGGCGGTGTGTTCAGCCTTGGCGCGGGCGAGATCGGCCACGGCCTGACTGGCGCGGCCCTCCTCGCGGGCGGCCTTTTGCTCGGCGACGCTCAGCTTGCCGCTCAAATCCGTTTCCAGAGACTCCTTTTGGCCCCTCAGCTCCGTCAGGGCGGCATCGAGGGATTCCACCCTGGCGACCATCTCGGCGGCCCTTTGCGCCGCCAGACCCTCATGTCGACGCAGCTCCTCCGCTTCGCCGCGCAGGCGCTTGGCCTCGGCCTTGCTGGTCGCCTCCAGGCCCTCGAACTTCTGCTTCCATTCCTTGGCGGCCGCCTTTTCCTTGGCCAGCGCCTGGTTCGCGACCTCCAAGTCCTGGCGGAGGCCTTTGGCCTCGCCCTGGGCGGTCTGCAAGGCGGTCCGACCCTCGGCCAAGGCCGCCTCTTGCGCCGCGATCTTCTCCTCCAAGCCGGCCTTTTCCGTCTCGAAATCCCGTCTGGCTTTCTCAGCGGTGGTTCTGGCACCTTGGAGATCTCCCTCAAGCTCTTCGACGCGGGCGCGGGTGTTGATCAGCTCGCTGTCCTTTTGGCGGAGCTCGGCCTGCTTCGCCTGAAGCTCCAAACTGAGTTGCGCCTTTTCACCCTCCAAGGCGGAGATATCCCGCAACGCGGCGGCCTTGGCCTCGGCCATGGCCGCTTCGACCCCGGCGAGACGTCCGGTGACGGAGGTGATTTCCGCGTTGAGGCGGCCCATTTCCGCGACTTGATCGGCGATCGTCTTCTCGTGAGCGCCCTTCTCTTTCTCGAGCTTGGCGATGCGCTCGCCGAGTTCGCGTTGAACGCCCTCCAACTCTGCCTTCTTGGACTCCAGCAGGCCCTTTTGCGCCTCGAGTTCCCGCTCCAACTTGGCGACATCGCCCTCCAAGACCTTGCGCGCGCCCTCACTGGCCTTCAACTCCGCGATCTTGGCCTCTAAATTCCGCTCCAGGGTCTCGATGCGGCCGCGCTTCTCCGTGATGGCGCGGTCGAGCTCTTGGATCCTCGCCTCGGCGTTGGCCTTGCCGGCCTCCGCCTCCGTGGCGCGATGGCGCCATTCGTCGAGGGACTTCTTCAGGCGGGTCTCCTCGGCGGCCGAACGGTCGCGGAGGGTCTGCAGGTCTTCGTTGGCGGACTTGGCGGCGCCTTGGGCGATCTCGAGGTCGACCTCCTTGGAGCGCAGCTGCTTCTCCAACTCTTTTTTGGCGCCTTCCAGCTCGGAGACCTTGGCCTCGAGGCCCGATTTGGCGCCTTCCAGCTCGGCGAGCCGTTGGTCGCGCTGGGTCTTTTCGGTCGTGAGCTCCTCGATGCGGGCCTCCAGCTCGAGCTCGGCGTTGATATCGCGGACCACCTCGGGTTCCTTGGCCTTCTCCGCCGCCAACTCTTTCTGGACGGTCTCCAATTCCTTCAGCTTCAAGGTATGTTCGACGCGCAGCTGACGCAAAGACTCGTCCAGCTCGCCCTTCTTGGCGCGAAGACCCTCGATCTGTTTTTGGTAGGTGCCGATGCTGGTCTTGTGCCGCTCGATTTCGGCCTTTTTGGCTTCGACCTCGCGGGTCAGGGTGTCGATCTTCCTCTGGGCCTTGCCCAGCTCCGTCTGAGTGGTCTCATGCTGCTTTTGCAACTCGGAGTGCTGTTGCTGGAGCGCGGCCTCCCGGCCCTCGGCCGCCTCGGCGCGTTGGGTCTGCTCCGCCAGGCGCGCGCCGATCTCGGCGGCCTCCTTTTGGGAGGCCTCCAGCTGAAGGCCTTGTTCGCGCAGCCGGGTCTCCAAATCGCGGAGTCCTTGCCGCAGCTCGCCTTCGCTTTTTTCGCGGGCCTGGGCGGCCTTTTCCATGCTTTCGCGCAGGCGGGCGGACTCTTCTTGGGCCGCCTTCTTTCCGGCCTTGCTGATCTCCAGATCGTGTTTGACCGAGCCGAGCTCACGGTTGGTCTCCTTGAGCTTGGCGACGGTCTCGTCGAGCTGCCGTTGGAGCTCGGTCTTGTTGCCGGCCTCCGCGGCCAAGGCTTGCTCAAGCTCCGTCTTTTGCGTCTCGAGCGCCTCTTTCGCCTTGCCGAGCTGGCCCAGCGAACGTTCCTGCTGCTCGATCCGGTGACTGGCCGACCTCAGTTGGGCCTGGGCGTCTTCATGACGGTCGTTCAAGGCGTTAAGCTCGGCCTCGCGATCGCCGACTGTCTTGCGGAGGCCGGCGATATCCTCGAGGGCCTGCTTGAGCTTGCCTTCGAGCTCGGTCTTGAGGCCCGCGAGCTCGGCGATCCTCTGGGCCTGCTCGGTGGTCAGGCGCGTGGCCCCTTCGTCCTTCGCGGAGAGGGCGCCCACTTGCCTCTGCAGATCCTCCAGTGAACCTTTCAGCTCGGCGATTTTTTCTCCGAGCGCTGCAGCGCTCGCCTCAGACTCCTTCAGGGCTTCGTCCACATGCTTACGGCGCTCGAGCTCGGTCTCGGCCTCGGTCAGGCGACGGTGCAATTCGTCGGCCGCCAATCGATGCGCGCCGGCCTGGACCTCGGCCTCCTGCTTCTCCTTGCGCAGCTTGCCCAGCTCGGCCTTGTGCGCTTGGATCTGCTGCTCGAGGCTTCCGACGCCCAGGTCCAGCTCGGAGAGTTCGGCCTGCTCTTGGTAATCCCGAAGCTTCTGCTCCGCCTCGGCCTTCTGGGCCTCGAGATCTTTCAGACGGGCTTCCGCTTCACCCAGTGCCTGCGCCTTTTCCGCAACCAAGTTGTCGGCGGCGGTCTTTTGCCCCTCGACTTGGGTCAACTGGTCTTTGAGGCCCTGAATTTCTTGAGCCTTGGCCTCGACCTCGGCGCGAGCCGCCTCCTGCTCGGTCTTCAAGGCGTCGAATTGTTTTTGCAGCTCGCCCAGCGACGCTTCCTTGGCCGTCTTCTCGCCTTCCATCGTCGCCTTCTCGGCGCGCAGCTTGGCCAGCTCGGCCTCGAGGGCCTTTACCTTGGAGGGAGAAAGATTTCCGACCCACTCGCGGGCCGCCTCGAGGACGGTCTTGGTCTTCCCCTCGCGACCGGCCAGGAGGCGATCGAGCAGCGAGGGCTTCTTGGCCTCGACGGGGGCCGCGCCGGGATCGGCGGGCGCCACGGCGGGGTCCGCGGTCGGCGTCGGGGCCTTGGCCTCGGGCGCGGTCTTCGCGAAGCGGGCGCGCAGGCGTTCGGCCAGTCCTGGTTTCTTGGCGGCCGGCGCGGGGGCCGGGGACGCGGCGGCGTTGGGATCGACCGGCGGCGGCGTTGCGGGCGCCTGCGCGGGATCGGGCTTGGCCTGAGTCGCGGGATCCGGCGCGGCCGGAGGCGCCGGCGGCGTCACGGGAATGCCCTTCTTCAGGTTTTCCACGCCCATCTTGAAGGCGCCCAAATTCCGGTGCAGGGACCCGCCGCTCGCCAAGTTGGCCGCGTGCGAGCCGACCATCGCCTGGGCGTACATGACGGTCGCGTCGAAGAAATTGGCGCCGAAGCTCTGATTGTTCTCGGGCATGAGGCCCAGCTTGCGGCTCAGCGCGCCGCTGGCCTGCATCGTGAGGATGCCGCCCAGGTGGTTCATCGTGCCGCTCAGGGCCTTGCCGGAGGTGGTGAGGGTCGGGATGCCCTTGCCGGCCGCGTGGGCCGCGCCGTCGAAGAAGAAGCGGCCGGTCGGCGAGCGGCCCAAGGCCCCCGCGAATTGGCCCTCGCCGAAGCGATAGCCGAGCTTGGCACCCCAGGCGCCCTCCGCCATGCGGGCGGTCGCCAGGCCGGTCATGCCGTGGGTGAGGCGCATGCCGCCGAACATCAAAGTCGCCGAGACGATCTCTTGCCAGGCGCCGTTCCAGGCCTTGTCGCCGCCGTGATGCATCCGCTCGAAGCCGCGGTGGATGGCGGTGAAGCCAACGGCCTCGCCGGTCATCCCGAGGACGGCCGCGCCCAGCTTGGCGCCGCGGCCGATGTCGGAGATCTTCTTCGCGTCGTAGGCCCAGGCCGCCAATTTAAGGCCGCCCAACTCGAAGGCCGTGCCCATGAAGGGCGCAGCGGCCATGCCGAGCAGCATCGAGGGCTTGGAGACCTCTTTGCAGAACAGAGGCAGGACGTAGCCGACCTTTTGGCCGAAATCCCCCTTGCCCTGGACGATGGCGAGGATGTCTTCGCCGACCCTTTGCGTCGCCGGATCCTTCTTGAGCTGCTCGGCGAGAAACATCGCCGACTCGCCCATCCCCGCGTCGATCAAGAGCTTCTGCTGGGCCAAAATGGCGAGAGACTTGCCGCGCAGCGCGGCGTCGGACTCGTGGGCCAGGGCGTCGAATTCCTGCATCAGCTTGTCGCCCAGCAGGCGGTCGCGCAGCACCGTCTCTTCGGCGCTCAGCTCCAATTTATGGAAGAGCGCGAAGGGACTCACGCCGGGATTCTTCTCCGAGGCGGCCTTGGCCTTTTGGAACAGTCCCTCGATGAGGCCCTTTTCCTTGACCTGGTCGACGGAGCCCCCGAAGTGCAGCCAGCCCTGACTCTCGTCGTAGCGCTTCATCACCTGCTCTTGGGCGACGACGTACATCGCCTCCAGCGAGGACTGCGCGGCGGCCTTCAAGCCCTCCGGGTCGCCTTGCCCGCGCCTGGCGAAGGGCGAGCGGTAATCCTTGGGCAGCGTCTTGCCCGCCCCGAGCAGGGCCAGGACCGCGGAGCCGTCCGGCTCGCCCTTGGGCAGAATCGCGGGCAGCAACGCTTGAACGAAGGCCTCGGCCTCCTCGGAGGGCGGCTTGGCGCCGGCTTGCAATTTTTTCAGAACGGCCTGCAGGCGGGCGTCGCCCTCGGAGCCCGGCGCCAGCTTCCACGTGCGCTCATGGCCCTCGAAGGCCAAGGTCTCGTCGTCCAACGTGAACTTGTCGCGCAACAGGATACGGCCGTTCGCTTGGTCGGCGTCGTCGTCGACGGAGAGCTGGAGGGTGACCTCTACCTTTCCGTCGCGCCAGGCGAGGTTGTAGAAATTGAGCTTGTCCTTGATCTTGAACTCGAGGCCCGCGTTGAGATCGAGCACCTGCTGGTTGGTCGTCTTGAGCAGGCGGCGCTCCTTTTCGAAGGCGGCCTTGATCTCGGGCAGGGTGTTCGCGGCGTCGTCGACGAGGGCGCGGCCGTAGCTGCGCGCCACGCGGTGGGCGAATTTCTGCACGACCGGGTCGGCCGCCCCGCGCCCCGCGCTGTCGGGCAGGCCCTGGTACTTGGCGAGCCAGCCTTTCCATTCGTCGCCGCCCTTGCCGTGGTGCTCGAAGCTGCGCTGGTAGGACTTAAGGACGCGCTCGGAGGCGTCGAAGACGAAGGTGTCGCGGACGTAGAGGCGGCCGTTCGACGCATCGCCGTCGTCGTCGACGGGCAGGACGAGGGAGACCTCGACGTCGCCGTTGTCGCGGACCTTGGCCTCGGTCCGGGACTCGGCGTCGGTCGCTTTCGGAAGTAAGGGAGATTCCTTCTTCTTCTGAAGGTCGAACAGCGACTCGTAGAAGTCGCGGTTTTTCTTCAGAAGCTCAAAGGTCTCCTGAGATAGACGGAATGATGTCGGTCCGCTCACCTAGTGCCCCCAAAGTAGAGGTCCCTTGCGCAGTCACCCGCGCGGTCTAGACCGTGTGCCTCGGCCTAAACGGGAATAATCGTTGTGAATTCCTAGCTTACCTCCACTCACCCTACTCCAGGGCTTATCGCGGTCCTTTCGGAAAAGTTGCGCCACACGGAGCGGGCGGACGCCGTCTCGCAGATATCGCGACACAGGTCCATCGAATTACGGGATGGGGCGCTATATTATGGTTGGGCGAAGAGCTCGACGCCGTCCACGAAGGCGGCGGCGATGTCGTGAGGCCGCACGCCCTGGATCAAGTCGGCGGCGAGGGACCCTTCCGACTCCGGCGCGGCGACGGCGAGGAAATCGGCCCGCTTGTTTTTTTCGAGGCTGCCGATCTCGGACTCCATCCCCAAGGCCCGGGCGCCGCCCAGGGTCGCGGCCCGCAGGATGGCGTCGCCGGCGGCTTGGCGGTCGGCGAGGCCCTCGAGACGGTAGAGGACCGCGCGCATCTCGTCCCAGAGGTCGAGGCTGGAACCGGCGGCGCGGCCCCAGGTGCCGAGGGCCCAGGGGACGCGGTCTTTCAGAATCTTCTCCCAGGGAACCTCGCCGACTTGGAGCTTCTCGAAGGCCAGCGGCGCGAAGACTCGCGGGCATTCCGCGTTGCCGAGCAGGGCGCCGTCGGTCGGCCCCAGGTGCAGGGCGCCGACAATCGCCGGCTTGACCTTGAGCAGCCCGATCTCGTGGAGGTACTGGATCGGCGTCATGTGGTGCGGCGGCGGGATGCGCTCCTCGCCCCAGCCGGCCTCCTTGAAGAGCACCGAGGTCACCTCCCCCTGGCTGTCGTAGAAAAATTCCATCTCGCTGAAGCTGAGCGCGGCGACGATGTGGAAGGGAATCTTCATCTGCAGGGCGTGGTTGGCCAGGATCCGCAGCAGGTTCTTCGAGATCGTGAAGGCGCTGAAGGGCGCGAGGCCGGGCTTAAGCCGGGGATGGCCGCCGTGCTCGACCTCGTCGATGAGGGCGAGGGCCTGCTCGAATTCCTCCTGGGCGGTGGCGCGCTGGAGGTTTTCGATCTCGGCCAGGACCGTGACGCGCAGCCCGGACTTCTCGTAGAGGGGGACCGCCACGGGAAAGCGGCAGACGTCGCCCAAGGTGGTCGTGCCGGAGCGTTTGACGATTTCCAGGCCGTCGGCGACCGCCTTCTGCTGGTCGGGGATCGGCAGCTTGGCCTTGAAGCGCGAGCGGTTGATCAGCCAGGCCATGAGGAGGAAGCGCCCCTCCTTCGTCTCCGGCATGGGGTGCGGGTATTTCTCATAATGGGTCAGCGAGAGGTCGGCGTGGACGTTGACCAGACCCGGCATCAGGACATGGCGCGGAAATTCGCGGACGGCGGCGGCGGGGAATTTTTGCCGCAAGGCCTCGGGGGAGCCGACCTCGAGGATGCGGCCGGCCTGCGCCGCGAGGGCACCGGGAGAGAGAGTGTCGCCCGCGACGGGGAGGAGGTGGCGGGCGGTGAAGATTTGGATGGGGGCGGGTTGCATATTGTATTCCGATAGTAGGGGCGAACCTTGTGTTCGCCCGTCCCTGCACGGGGGCGAACACAAGGTTCGCCCCTACAGCGGACCGTTGTCGATAAGGCGTTTGCCGTTTAAATAAACAGCCAAAATAATTCGCGAAGGTCTGTCCAAGGTCTCCACCGGCTCGAGCGTCTCCGCATCGACGATCTCGAGGTACTGGACGATGGTGTTCTTTCCCTCCGCCAGCACCGCCAAGGCCCGCTCGCGCAGCAAGGCGGTCCGACGCTCTCCGCCTTGCGCCGCGTCCTGCGCCGCCGCGATGGCGCGCGAGATGTTCAAGGCCTCGGCCCGCTCGGCCTCGCCCAGGTAGGCGTTGCGGGAGCTCATCGCCAGACCTTCCTTTTCCCGCAGGGTGGGCAGGCCCACCACCTCCACCGGTATGTGCAGGTCCCGCGCCATGCGCTGGATGATCTTCAGCTGCTGGTAGTCCTTCTCGCCGAAGACCGCCACGTGGGGCTGGGCGATGAGGAAGAGCTTGGCGACGACGGTGGCGACCCCGCGGAAGTGGCCGGGGCGGAAGGCGCCGCAGAGTCCGCGACTCAGCTCGGAAACGGTGACGGCCGTCTGGTCGCCGGGCGGGTACATCTCGGCCGCGGCGGGGACGAAGAGGACGTCCACCCCGCGCGACTCGGCCAGGGCGCGGTCGCGGGGCAGGTCGCGCGGGTATTTTTCAAAATCCTCGTTGGGGCCGAACTGGGTCGGATTGACGAAGATCGACATCGCGACCCGATCGGCGCGGCGCCGCGCCTCGTCGACGAGGCTCAAGTGCCCCTCGTGGAGGTAGCCCATCGTCGGCACCAGGGCAAGTCGCTTCCCGGCGACGCGCTGTTCGGCGCTCCACTCCTGCATCTCGCGAATCGACTCGATTTGCCGCATCTCGCCTTCCTAGATAAGAATACGTGGCCTCTTCCGGCCTCCAGGAATGGGTGGCCGGGCGGGGGTCCCCCGCCGCGCGCAGCTTGCGAGCACGGTGGGGGTGCAGACCGGACAGGACCCATTCCTGGAGGCCGGAAGAGGCCACGTCTATCACACGTATTTTATTTTTTTTCTAAAAAAC
>SZOV01000022.1 GCA_030263375.1 Deltaproteobacteria bacterium PRO3 | reverse complement strand
CAAAAGGGGATGAGGGACGGAAACTGGATGCCCTCGTGGGGGTGTCGCTGCCAGCGCAGCTTCAAGAGGCTCAAGTGCACTAATAAGAAGACGATCAGGATCAGGAAGCTCGTGGTCTGGGCGAGCACCTTGAGGCTGCCGGTGAAGACGAGCAGCAGGACCGCCCCGCCCGCGACCAGGACGCCCAACCACGGGGTGCGTCGTCCGGCATGGACGGAGGCCAGCGACTTCGGCAGCAGGTCTTCCTGGGCCATCCCGTACATGAGCCGCGAGGCCATGATGAGGTTGATGAGGCCGGTGTTCGTGATGGCGAGGATGGCGACCACGGCGAAATAATCCGCGACCCGGCCCAGTCCCGCCTTTTCGAAGACCAAGAGGAGCGGGGTTTTGGAGGCGGCGATCTCGGCCTTGGGCACGTGGATCAAGAGCGCCAGCGTGACCAGGATGTAGATGACAGTGGAGACGGAGATGGCGATCAGGATGGCGCGGGGCAGGTCGCGCTTCGGGTCTTTGGCCTCTTCCGCCAGATTGCTTAAGTCCTCGAAGCCGATGTAGGCGTAGAAGGCGACCGTCACCCCGCCCAAGACCGCTGCCCATTCGAAATCTCCGCGCGCTGCCGCGACGAAGTTTTGGGTGGCCTCGCTGTTCATCATCCCAAGGCCCAAGGCGATGACGGCGATCAGCCCGCCGACCTCGACGGCGGTGAGGACGAAGTTCACCCGCGAGGATTCTTGGATTCCCCAAAAGCTCAAAAAGCTCATCCCGGCGACCAAGAGCAGCTGCGCCGGCCAATCGGGAAAGGGGAGCAATTGCTGCAGGTAGCCCGAGAAGGCGGTGGTGACGGTCGCGGCCGAGACGAGGCCGGTACCGAGGACGAAGACGCCGATCAAAGTGGCGGGCAGCTTGCCGGGGAAGGCGCGCCGCACGAAGGCGGCCGCCCCGCCCGCCACCGGGAAGCGGGCGCTCAGCTCGGCGTAGCTCAAGCCCGTGAGCACCGCGGCCAGGGCGGCGATCAGGAAGGTTGCCCAGGCGGCCGCCCCCGAGATGCCGATCACCTTTCCAACCAGGGCATAAATTCCCGCGCCAAGGATGTCGCCGATCCCGTAGACGATCAGGGCGAAGAAGCCCAGGCGGCGGGCGAGGGTGGGTAAAGACGAGGGCTTTTCCATGGGCAGAGGTTAGCCTTTCGTAAAAAATTGGGTAAGGCAATTATTTCATAAGTTTACTTCTCTGTTTTGCCGTGGTTTTTCCCAATTCTCCCACAACTCCAGCCGCTTCGGTTCGATAATACCCGTCGAAGGCTTGGGCCCATTCCGAAAGGAAAACCCATGTCTCCTCCGCGCCCTCTTTCCGTTCAACCCAAAACCACGACGCCGTCCCCGGTATCTCCGGAAATCCAGGCCGCCGAATCGGCCTATCGCGAGGCGGGTTTTGCCTTGCGGCGGGCGGAAGCCGCGCTGGCGAAGGCCAAAAAGGAGCAGGGTCCTGACAGCGCCGAGGCGAAGGCGGCTCAGCAGAAGGTGGTGGAGGCCAATGCAGCGCATGAGAAGGCGCAGCAAGCCCTGAAGGAAAGGCTCGGTTTGGTTACGAAGCGAAGCCCCGCCCCGGCGCCCCGTGCCGTTGCGAAGGCCCCCGCCGAAAGCAAGCCCTCCGCAAAGAACCCTCCGGAAAGCGTCAAGAAGATTGACGTTTACTTGGAAAGGGTCGAGGTTTTGCCGAAGACGCAGATCCGGGAGCTGGAGCAGATAAAATCCGAGCAAATCCGGAAAATTCTCGAGACCCTCCGAAAGGACTCCAAAAACGGCGAAATGCTAATGGAATTGCGGACGCTTCCGCAGGGTGAGATGCTGATCCGACAGACCAAGCTCCTTCGCAAACGCGCTCCCGAAAAACCGAAGCCCGTCCATCAACCAGGGAGTTGAGCTTGTCGCGCTGGTTGACCCTGAATCTTCCATGGTGACTCGGTATGCTTACGCATCGAATTTTAATCTTCGAAACAATAGGCGGTCACCAGAATCTAAGGCTACGCCCATAATATCAAACCTGCGTTTATTCACCTTTTATTCGCCTTATTTTTCGGCGCCATTGGCGGACGCGAGGGTTTCGGCTCATCTGGTGCTCCTCGATCCTTCTTGGGAGTATCTTCCTCCTTTTTAGGGCAGCAGCAAGGCCCCGTGACCTTGATCCGGTCGATCTGGCCAAGAAAGGGCAAGACGATTCCCTTGATGGAAATGGTGACCCACCATTTGATGATGAAGACTCGGGTTTTGCGCCGGCCGCTTTTCTTTCCGGCAGGATCGCCCGGACAGGCGCATTTTTCCGTGACGATGTCCAACGGCTGGGGTTTGGCATCGATGGTCAAACCCGGCACCGAGGTCTGAGAAACGTCGGGATTGAACCATTTGATTTCGATGTCGTCGAATGTTTCGCAATCCGCCGTGATTTGAAAGGTGGGGTGGGACGAGACCTTCACTTTCTTCAATAGGTCCTTCAAAAACACATCCAGCTTTTTCCCACCCAGGAATTCCGACCAGAAATCCCCTGCAATCTTCAGAAAATCAGGTGCCGCCAACGCGACGTCGACGAATTTTTGAATTTGTTCCGGCGTCAGCGTGAAATCGTACTGCCGTTCTTTGTCGCCGTCGCCGCCAAAATCCAAGCCAAAACCGTCTTGTTTGGGTGTGATCGTCGATGTGCCCAAGGTTTACCTCCCTCGTTGCTTCGGTTGCGTCGCCTGGCGATGCAAGGCCGCGAGCTGTTGGAACCAAATACGCCCGAAAGGCAAAATTGGATGAAACCGCTTCGGCTGCCCCGCGGGACCGATATGGTGAAAGCCGTCGGTGATCTCATACCAATCGATGCCGCCCGAGCGCCGCCCGATGCCAAGCCGGGCCTCGATCCAGCCCCCCGCATACCGGGTGTCCACGAATCGGCGCGGGTTGATTTGGCCGAGCAACAGCTGGATGAACTCGGGATCGCGCAGGAGGAGGGGAGGGGGCGGAACTCCTCGGTCCGGCGCCACGTGACCGGAGCTGAGAAACAGCGCTTCGGGCGGATTTCGGCGATAGCCCGACAACGGCGATCGCAGGCTCTTGAAGCTGGGCAGGGAGCTTTCCAGCCGAGGCATTTTTTCCGCGGGCTTTTTCGGCGTGGCCTTGTTTTGGGACTTCTTCTTATTAATTTTGGGATAACCGCCGGGCAGGGTATAGCAGGTGTATCCGATCACGGTAACGTCGAGAAATTTCGCCAAGGCATTGAGTTTATCCGCCCCCTTCTGGCCGGCCCCAAAAAAGCAAGCGAGCAGTTCGATCTCGGCCTTTTTGCAAAGTTTCGGTTTGAGACGCTTAAGCTGGTCTTCCCACTCGGATTGTTTCTCATTGATGCGCTTTTCCGGATCTCCGCCGTTCTTGCCGGCGCCGATCACGATAAAACCCTCGCCGCCGTGACCGATGATACGCAGTCTGGAAATGCAGTCGCATTCGTTCTTTTTGACTTTGTCGAGCAGCTTGTCGACCATGTCCTTCAGGCTTTTGGCAAGGATGGCGCCCGGGTTGTCCTTGCGCGCTTGCTTGAGGTAGTCGTCATCCTTGGTGGCGTCGATGACGATGAATTCGCATTCCTTGGGCATAGAACCCTGCCCTTCATCTTGCGGAGAGGAAATGTTTACCCGGAATGGCCATGAATCGAAAAATTGTAAGTGAGGCTTCGGTCCGCGAACAAGAAATTATTAGATACAAAATTAAGCGGGGGGTAAATTCATTTTCTGCATGATTAATATCAAAATTCAGTTGATTTATTAGAAAAAACGCTTAAATTCCGCTTAGGTGCGGCGTTCTTTTTTCACCTTTATCCTCGTCCTCGGGGCCATCCTCGTGTTGGCCCATCCTGTCGCGGCCAAATCCAAAAAACACTCTCATAACCCGCGGCGCCCGCCGCCGAAGATATCCGTGAGTTATGATCCACGCATGCAAGCGGCCACGAAAATTGTCAATGCTCGCGCCCGAAGGCATTCCCGCCGCCAATGTTGGCGTGCGGTCAAGAATGCTTTGGTGAAAGCCAAAGTTGTTTCCAGCCGCCCGACCACCCGATACGCCAAGCAGGCCGGCCGTGAACTGCAACGAAAATACGCTTTCAAAAAAATCCCCGTGAAGAACCCCTACCAGGCCCCGCTCGGCGCCATCCTGGTCTATGGCGGACGCGGCGCGGGCCATGTCGAAATTCGCACCCGAAAAGGCTTCGTCAGCGACTTCACCAATAAGCGTCCTTCCAAAAGGCCCCTGATCGGAGTTTACGTCACGCCAAAAATGATGGCATCGCATCGCGGCAAAGGCGTGAAGCGCTCTATCTAAATCTCAAATTTATGTGGTCGAATCCATGCCGATGCGCCCCATAAAACTCCTGACTTCCGCCGTACTCGCCATTTTCGCGGTCTTTTGCTGGGTTGCGCCCGCTACCGCCGCGGAGTCGGCGAATATCGAGGCCATCGCCGTCATTCTACTCGACAAACAAATGTCGCCTTCCCGGCGGATTAAAGCGGCGAAGATTCTGGGGACTTTCGAAGATCCCCGCGCCATCGAAGCTTTGGTTCGCAGTCTCGAGGTTTCCGGGGAGCCGGTACGCGACGTGGTGATCGAAGTCCTGCGGCGGGGGAAGGGCGCCGAAATTTTGGCGGCCAGGGCCGTCAATGAAAATCTCAGCCTCGACGAGAGGGTTTTGGCGGTCAAAGGCCTTCGGACCATGCAAAATCCCGCAGGCTTTCCCGCGCTCAAACAATTGCTCGGCTCTCCCACCGATCAGCTCCGACTCGAGGCGGCGTGGGCGCTCTCCATGGCCGGGGCGTCGACCGCCGAGGCCGAGCTGATTCGGGCCTTGAACGATCCCAATAAAGATGTCCGCTATTTTGTGGCCGATGCGCTGGGCAGAGTGAAGTCCCCGGCCGCGAAAACGGCCTTAGAAAACAGAAAAAAGGTGGAAACAGATCCGGCGGTCGTCCACGTGCTCCAACAAGCCACGCGTTAGATCATGGGCTACTTCAAAATCCCTTCCCATAAGATGTCCTCGACCTTGGCGCGGCGGTTGACCAGGCGGGCGAGGACGAAGAGCCAGTCGGAGAGACGGTTCAAATAGACGAGCAGCTCGGGGCGGACCGCTTGATCGTGCGAGACGGTCACGACTTGGCGCTCCGCGCGACGGCAGACGGTGCGGGCCAGGTGGAGAAACGCCGCAGCCTTCGCGCCGCCGGGCAGGATGAATTGCTTCAAGGGCTCGAGCTCGCCTTCCCAGGCGTCGATCTGCTGCTCGAGGGCCTTGACGTGGCGGTCCTGGATGAAGCCCGCAATCATCTCGGGCGTCGGGTGCACCGCGGCCAGCTCGGCCCCCACGATGAAGAGCTGTCTTTGGGCCTCGGTCAGGGCCGCGGCCAGGGTCTTGTCCGCCAGCTCGGTCAAGGCGCAGCCGAGGACGCTGTTCAGCTCGTCGACGCTGCCGTAGGCCTCGATCCGCTCGTTGTCCTTGGGATAGGGGCCGCCGCCGAAGAGGAAGGTCTGCCCCTGGTCGCCCTTCTTCGTATAGATCTTCATCGGAACTTCACCCCTTTCTTCAAGCCGCATTCATAGAAGGGATAGAGCTTGTCCCAGGCCTTCAGGATATCCTGCGCCAGCGAGGCGCTGAGCGGCTTCAGCTCGAGGCCGACGTCGAAGAGGGCCGACTTGAGATCCTGCAGGCGCCGTCCGGTCTCGGCGAGGAAGGTCTCCAGCGAGGCGATCTTCGCGGGGCGGTAGTCCTTGTCGCGCTTGGTGTAATCGGCCAGGCCCTTGAAGTCGGCGGCGTGGCGCGCGAAAAAGCCGCGGTTGGCGAGGAGGTTGGCGCCCAGCATCGGGCGATTGACGGACTCGTCCTTCATCACCACCCGCGCCTGGGCGCCGGACTTGCCGATGCAGAAGGCGAGGTAGACATAGGCCTTGTAGCCGCGCGACTCGGGGCCCAGGGCCACCCAGGTCTCGTCGGGCGGGTTGACCGTGCGGCGCATATGTTTGGCGGTGTGGGCGAAGAATTCCTGCTTGAAGGCCGTCATCAGCGCGGGGCCCAGCTCTTCGCCGAGCGCCTCGAGCTTGGGGCGGATCTTCGCCTTGAGCCCGGCCATCCGTTTTGCGAAGTCGGGAATCGAAAAAACTTCCAGATCGTCCGGGGTGAATTTGACGGGCATGGCTATTTCCTTTCGGGTCGGTATTCCGCGTAGCTGGATTCGGTCTCCCACAATTTGACGGAGAGGACCGGCAGCCCGCGCCCCTGGGCGTAGTCGAAGATGACGCGGGCGATGTTCTCGGCGGTGGGGTTTTGCTCCATCACGAAGACTGGCTCGCGCAGGTCCTGCAGGATGCGGGTCAGCGGGTCGTCGCGCCGCAGCAGCATCTTGTGGTCAAGCTCGTCATCGAGAAAGCGCTTCACCTCGGCCTTGATGTCGACGAAGTCGATCACCATGCCGCGGTGGTCGAGCCGCTCGGTCCCGAATTCGATCTCGACGCGGCCGTTGTGGCCGTGCGGGTGGGCGCATTTGCCCTGGTAGTCCAGCAGGCGGTGACCGTAGCAAAAGCTCAGTTCTTTGACGACGCGGTACATAGCTTTTCAGTCGATGTGCCGGCCGCCGTCGACGTGGACGAGCGAGCCGGTCATGAAATCGCTGCCTTCGATGAGAAATTTGGCCGCGTTGGCGATGTCCTGCGGCGTGCCGATGCGCTTGAGCGGCGTGTTGCGGATCACGCTCTTCATCACCGCCGGGCCCAGGTCGTCGGGCCACATCACCGGGCCGGGCAGGATGGTGTTGATTTGCACCTCGGGGGCCAGGGTTCGCGCCATCCCTTGGCTGACCGCGACCAGGGCCGCCTTGCTGGCGCAGTAGGGGACGTACTGCGTGTAGGGTTGCAATGCCGCCCAATCCGCGATGTTGACGATCTTGCCCTTGCCGCGCTTTTTCATCTTGAGGCCCAGGGCCTCGCTCAAGAAAAAGGGTGCGCGGGCGTTGACGTTGAAGAGGTCTTCCCACTGCGCCTCGCTCACCTTGCCGAGCGGCGTGGGATAGAAGGTGGAGGCATTGTTGACGAGGACGTCCACCTTCTTGCGGAGCTTCCAGGCCTCCTCGGCCAGGCGTTTCAATTCGGAGAATTTGGCGAGGTCGCCGCGCAGCAGGCCCGGCGTCCTTTTGAATTTTTTGCGGATCAGGGCCTGCAGGGCCTTCGCGTCCTTGTCGGAGCGGTTGTAGTGAATGAGGATGTCCGCGCCCGCCGCCGCGAGGGTCAGGGCGATGACGCGGCCGACGCGCTTGGCCGCGCCCGTGATCAAGACGGTGCATCCCTTCACTTGCATCGCCCGACGTTACGCGCAGCCCCGGAGGCGAGTCAAGCGGGCAATGGGCCCGGCGCGGCCGCGCTTGCCGGTCTCGTCGGGCCTGTGTTAGCCCTGGAGAATGACCATGCTTTCCGAGCAAAATCCCCAGGCCGCGGGGCTCTGCGTCCTGGTTAGCGGCGGCCTCGACAGCGCGGTCCTGATTCAAGAGGGTTTGGATCGCGGCCGGGAGGTCTTTCCGCTCTACGTCGCGACGGGTTTCGTCTGGGAAGAGGCCGAGCTCCACTGGCTGCGGCGCCTGCTCGCGGCCCTGGCCCATCCCCGCCTGCGCGAGCTCGCGGTCCTGCGCACGCCGCTCGGCGAGCTGTTTCCGGGGCATTGGGCCTTCACCGGCGCGGGCGTGCCGGACGCCGCCTCGCGCGACGAGGCGGTCTACCTGCCCGCGCGCAATCTGATGTTGCTGACCCAGGCGGCGGTCTACGCCCAGGCGCGGTCGTTGGGGGAGGTCTGGATCGGCGTCTTGAGCGCCAATCCCTTCGGCGACGGACAGGCGGCCTTCTTCGCGAGCTTTCAAGAGACCTGCCGCCTCGGCCTGCCGCGCCCGCTCAAGGTCGAGGCCCCCTTTCGCGAGCTTTCAAAGGCCGAGGTCGTCGCGCGGCACCCGAATTTTCCTTATGCCTTAACTTTTTCCTGCATCCGTCCCCGGGGCACCGAGCCCTGCGGGGACTGCAACAAGTGCGAGGAGCGGCGGAAGGCCTTTCACGCCCTGGGAATTGCGGCTAAGATGCCCTGAGGAGCTTTTCATGCCCAAGTTCGAGCGCCATATCTTCATCTGCACCAACGAGCGCAAGCCCGACGACCCGCGCGGCTGCTGCACCGCCCGCGGCTCCGAGAAGATCCGCGAGTTCTTCAAGGAAGAGGTCAAGCGGCGCGGCCTGAAGGGCAAGGTGCGCGCCAACGCGGCCGGCTGCCTGGATCACTGCGAGTTCGGCCCGGCCGTGGTCGTCTACCCCGAAGGGGTTTGGTACCACGTCGAGAACGAGGCCGATGCCCGGGAGATCCTGGATCGCCACATCGAAAAGGGCGAGGTGGTCGAGCGCCTGGCGATCTACAAGTGATCGCGGCTGGACGCCTTCGACTTGTTTGGGATAAACTTGGTTTATGGGCGACGTCGTCAAGATCTTCCAGCGCCAGAAATTCACGCTCGAGCAGGCCGAGGCGCTCTTGCCGGTGATCCGTAAGATCACCAAGGAGGCGGTCGATCAGTTTCTGGTCCTCGAGGAGAAGCTCAAGCACCACCAGCACGAGCCCGAGAAGTGGAAGGCCATCGAGCAGGAGATCGCCGGCGTCCTCAATCACTGGAGCGAGAAGATCATGAAGCTGGGCTGCCAGCCCAAGGGCATCTGGCTGGTCGACTTCGACAACGGCGAGGGCTACTACTGCTGGCGCTTCGGCGACGACCGCATCCAATACTTCCACGGCTACCACGACGGGTTCTCCGGCCGGATTGCGATCAATCGATAGTTGTAGGGGCGAACCTTGTGTTCGCCCCTACCATTTATTTTCCGGTTTCTTTCGACAGCTTATCGTCGCCCTTCTCGGGGATCAGATAATCCCCCGGCCGGTGGGCGGCGTGGCACTTGAAGCAGGACTCGCTGATCTTGTCGAGCGAGCGGAAGAAGCTCTTGTCGCGCTTGGCGGCCTTGTCTTTCAATTCGACCATCCCCGCGGCCAAGACATCGGTGAATTCTTTATAGGCGTTGTCCTTGTCGGCCTTCTGCATCTCCGCGAGGGTCTCACTCAACTCCTTGACCGAGATATCGATCGCGGGCCAGTCCGGCTTCTTCTCTTTCAATTGGATGATTTCGAGACCTGCCAGCATGCTGCCGAACTTCGCCATGTACTGCTTGAGGCCGATGGTGGAACGCGTCGCCGGCGGGTGGGCCAAGGGCTGCGTCGCCCCGGCTTCGGGACCGACGCTCCATAAGAAAGTGGCAAGGGCAAGGACCGTGAGGAGAGTGCGCACAGGAAGCTCCTTTGTTTCGAAAGGCTTTCGAAGAATCGTTATCATTGTTCCTAAGCTTAAAGCAAATTTTATCGCAGCGCCGCCTGGTAGGGGCGCCGGCCTTTTTCCCCTCCGTCGCGGTGGGTCGGCAGCAGGGCCAGCAGGGGGATGACCAAGAGGGTCATGGCCCCATAGCTGGCGAAGGCGACCTTCGGCGAAAAATGCGACCACAGGAAACCGAACAGCACCGAGGCCGGCAATAGCCCCAATCCGTAGGCGAAGTAATACCAGCCCATCGCGGTGGCGCGGATCTCGGCGGGCACCACGCTGGCGGGATAGGCCCGCTCCGAGGCCTCGACCAGGCCCGCCTGAAAGCCGTAGATCCCGATCAAAACCCAGGACCAGGTCAGGTGTCCGTTGAAGGCGAAGGCGAAGAAGACCCCTGAAAAAAGCGCCCAGCCCACCGCGATCGTGCGGCGCTGGCTCCAGCGGTCGGCGAGGACGCCGCCCAGGAAGGCGGCGAGCAGAGTGCAGAGCGTCAGCAGGCCCCAAGCCAAGGGCTGCTGGTAGGCGGGTAGGCCCAGGCTCTGCAGCTTCATGATGAGGAAGAGCTCGCTGGGCGTGCTGAAGGCCACCAGGAAGATGATCAGGATGTAGCGCTTCAGCGGGGAGGGCAGATTTTTCCAGGTCAGGCGAGGCCGATTTTCCGGCTCCTGCGCCTGCCTTTCCTTGATCCACAGCGGCACGATCAGGATGGACAAGACGGCGGGGACGGCGGCGATCAGAAAGAGCTGAGAGTAGGATAGGCCGTAGTATCCCAGCAGCAAGGCGGCCAAGGGAGGTCCGAGCAGGGCGCCGGTGTGGTCGAGGGCCCGCTGGATCCCGAAGGCCTTGCCCCAGTGCTTTTTATCAAGGGAGTCGGTGAGCAGGCGGTCGCGCGGCGCGGTGCGGATCCCCTTGCCGATCCGGTCGAGGAAGCGCACCGCAAGGATCACCGCTGGGATGGGGATCGCGATCAGGGGCCGCACGAAGGCGCAGAGGGCGTAGCCGCCCACCGCGATGCGCTTGCTGCGGTGCTTCCGGTCGTCCACCCAGCCGGAGAGCAGGGCGGTGATGTGGGAGAGGGCGTTGGCGACTCCCTCCATGATCCCCAAAAAACCCGCGCCCAGTCCCAGGGTGGCCAGGTAGGCCGGCAGGAGCGGCGTCACCATGTCCGCGCTGAAGTCGTTGAACAGGCTGAGCAGGCCGAGCAGGTAGACGTTGCGGGTGACGCCGCGAAACATGGGAATCAGCCTCCGATGGCGATCAAGTCGGGGTTGGCGGCGACGTATTGCAGGGCGAAGCGCAGCTCCTCCTCGGTCTCGGCGAAGACGCGGAACAGGACCTCGCCGGAGGCGACGGCGTCGCCGAGCTTCTTTTCCAATAACACCCCCGCTCCGGGATCTTGCGGGGCGCCGGCCAGCTTCGCCGTCCGCGCGATCTTCTGGTTGTGGATGGCGCCGACGCGTCCGGCCGTGGGACTCAAGACCGGCGCGGAGTGGCGGGCCGGCCGGGGCTCTTTCAGGCCGCCCTGGCGCCGCGCGATGCCCTGGAATTTTTCCCAGGCCTGGCCGCTGTCCAGGATCTCCCGGGCCCGGTCCAGGCCCTCGCCAGCCGCGACCTTGCCGCTGAACTCGAGCAGCTCCCCGGCCAGGGAGAGAGATTTTTCCCTTAGGTCTTCGGGGTGTCCGGGCTTCCTTTGCAAGACTTGCAGCACGTCGAGGGCCTCGAGGGCGGGGCCGATGCCGCGCCCGACGGGTTGGAGGCCGTCGGTGAAGACGACGCGCATCTGCAGGCCGACCCGCGCGCCGATCCGCTCGAAGCGCTTTTTCAAGCGCTCTGCCTCCTCGGTCGAATGCACCTTGGCGGTGGGTCCGATCGGGATGTCGAGCAGCAGGTGCGTGGAGCCGGCGGCCCGCTTCTTCGAAAGGATGGAGGCGATCATCTGCCCCTCCGAGTCGAGGTTGAGCGGCCGCTCGACGCTGATCAGGATATCGTCCGCGGGGGCCAGGGCCACCGAGCCGCCCCAGGCGATGCAGGCGCCCTCGGCGGCGACCACCGCGCGCATCTCGTCCAAGCCGAGACGCACGTTGGCGACCGCCTCCATCGTGTCGGCGGTGCCCGACGGCGAGGTGATGGCCCGCGACGAGGTCTTGGGGATGGGCAGGCCGAAGGCCGCGACGATGGGCACGATGATCATCGTCGTGCGGTTGCCGGGGATGCCGCCGATGCAGTGCTTGTCCAAGACCAGCGGCAGGCCCCAATCGATGCGCTCGCCGGTCTCGATCATCGCCTCGGTCAGGTAGCCGATCTCGGGCTCGGTGAGGGTCTGCTGGTAGCAGGCGATCACGAAGGCGGTCAGCTCGATGTTGGAGTAGCGGTAGGCGACGATGTCGCTCAGGATGGCCAAGAATTGGCTCTTGTCGAGGTGCCCCCCTTCCAGCTTGTGCCGGACGAAGTCGAAGGAGAGCAGGGGGTTGGGGTGCGAGAGCGAGACGCGGGCCCCCTCGGGGGCGCCGAGGCGGCGGAAGGCGGCGTGGCTGAGGCCGATCTCGCCGCCGGTGACGAGTCCATTCTCGGTCATGTTGAGCGTGGCGAGGATGCTGCGGCCGCCGTAGTGCACCTCGATCTTGGAGAGGGCGCCGAAGCCCTGGCTGCGGCAGATATCGCAGCCCATCGGCAGATAGGCGATGTTCTCTTGGTAAGTGTCGATGCCGACTTGTCGGAGGATCAACTCAGGCACGCGCGGTCACCCCGCCGAGATGGTATCACGAGGCGCGCAGGACCCAAACCGGAATTCGCCCCTCGCGGAGCAGGCCGCGGGAGGTGCTGCCGAGCAGCGCGGTCTCCCAGCGCCCGGTCTGGGCGGCGAGGCCGACGCCGTCGGCCTTCAGGCCCTTGACCCGCCTGAGGATGGCCATGGCGACGTCCTCGTCGCTGGTCTCGAGGCGCACCTCGCAGGGGACACCCGCCTTTTTGGCCACCTTTTGGAATTCTTCCGCCTTGTCCAGGTTTTCCCGGGCGACCTCGCGCAGGTACTGGGCCTCGTTCAGGGTCTGGGTGCCCAGCAGGTAGGCCGTGGCGGGGGAGGCCCAGGGAAAGGGCTTGGGCACGACGTGATACAAGGTGGCCTTGGCCTTGAGCGGCTTGAGGAAGGCGCAGAATTCGCCGAAGGCCCGTCGCGAGGCCGGGCTGAAGTCGCTGGCGAAGAGGAAGTGCTTGAGGGCGGCCGGCGCCCGCAGGTGGGGATTGACCAGGAGCACGGGGTTTTTGGCGTGATAGAGCAGGGTCTCGGCGAAGCTGCCGAGCAGCACCCGCCCCAGGCCGCTCTTGCCGTGGGTCCCGATCACGAGCGCGTAGGCCCCGGTCTTTTCGGCATAGGCCGCGAGGGCCTTGGCGCTGGCGCTGAGCCGGACCTGGTTTTCGACCAGGACGGTCGCGGGCAGCAGGCCGGGGAATTGGATCTTCTTCAAGACCTTCTCGCACTCCAGCTGGGCGACGGCCTGGTAGCGGTCCTTGGCGGGGACGCTGAACTCGAGGACGACGTTCACCTCGGCGGGGCTGACGACGTAGACCGGCTCGACCTTCAGGCCCGTTTGCTTCGACAGCAGCTTCAGCAGGGCCACCGCGTTTTTCAGGACCTTGGGGTCGTTTTGAAAGGGGTTGAAGGACCAGAGGATACGTTTTTTGGAAGAGGATTTTTTCATCGACCCCCCTTTATCATAAATGGGCCGGCATCCGGAGCGATTTTTCGATTTTCCCTCACTTGGGAGGGCAAAACATGATCCTCATCATATCTTTCAAAAAAACCTTGTGTTTCGCTGGGCCTTGGCCGCAATTTCGTGGGACATGAACGAGGATAAGCCGATCATTTTTTCCTGGCCCGGGCAGGAAGGCCTCGCGCTGCGTCTGCAGGCCTCGCTGTCCGCCGAGGCGGGGCGCTTCGAGTGGCGCCGTTTTCCCGACGGCGAGTCCTACCTTCGTATCGTCTCGGAGCTGAAGGGCCGGACGGCGGTCCTTTGCGCCAGCCTGGACCGCCCCGACGACAAGCTGGCGCCGCTGCTCTGGTGGGCGGCGACGGCGCGGGAGCTGGGGGCGAAAAAGCTCGTCCTCGTCGCGCCCTACCTGGCCTACCTGCGCCAAGACGCTAGATTTCAAGAGGGGGAGGGCGTGACCTCGCGCTATTTCGCCAAATTGCTCTCGACGCACTTCGACGCCCTGCTGACCGTCGACCCGCACCTGCACCGCTACCGCACGCTGGACGAGATCTACACGATCCCCTCGCGTGTGCTGAGCGCCGCGCCGGAGATCGCGGCCTGGGTCCGCGGCGAGGTGGAGAGGCCGGTCTTCCTCGGGCCCGACGCCGAGAGCGACCAATGGGTCTCACGGGTGGCCGCGCTGGCGGGGGCCCCCTACGCGGTGGCGGAGAAGCGCCGCTTGGGCGATCGGCAGGTGGAGCTGCGGCTGCCCCAGGTCGAGGCCTGGAGCGGTTTCACGCCGGTCTTGGTCGACGACATCATCTCCACCGCCGCGACGATGCTCGAGACCCTGCGCCAGTTGAAGGCGGCGGGTTGGCCGGCGCCGGTCTGCGTCGGCGTCCACGCGATCTTCGCGGGGCGCGCCTATGAGGATTTGTCAGCGGCCGGCGCGGCGGCGATCGCCACTTGCAATACGGTCCCGCACCCCAGCAACCGGATCGACATCAGTGAGAGTTTGTCCACGGCCCTAAGCGAGATGTTATGAAAACCCTGACCGAAAAAAACCTGCCCGCCGATCCCTTGGCCCTCTTCGCCCGCTGGTTCGCGGAGGCGGGGAAATGCAAAAAAATCCTCCAGCCCGACGCGATGTGCGTCTCGACCTTGAGCCCCGACGGCTTTCCCGCCGGCCGCATGCTGCTCTTGAAGGGCTATGGCCCGGAGGGCTTCGTCTTCTACACCAATTTCAAGTCGCTGAAGGGGCAGTCTTTACTCCTCTACCCCAAGGCGGCCCTCACCTTCTTTTGGGAGACGCTCGAGCGGCAGGTGCGGGTGGTCGGCGAGGTCGACGCGGTCACGGAGGAAGAGGCCGACGCCTATTTCCGTTCGCGCCCGCGCCTAAGCCAGATCGGCGCCTGGGCCTCGCACCAAAGCGAGGTCTTAAAGAGTCGCGCCGCTCTCGACCGCCGCTTCGCGGCCTACCGGAAAAAGTTCCGCGGCCGGGAGGTGCCCCGTCCGCCGCATTGGGGCGGGTTCCGGCTCTTGCCGCAGGAGATCGAGTTTTGGCAGGGGCGACCCAACCGGCTGCACGACCGCATCCTCTACCGGCTGCGCGGCAGGTCTTGGCGGATCTCGCGGCTCAATCCCTGAAGCCGTCCGCCGCTTGAGGAGGTAAAGGTGCAGGCTCCCTGGCACGCATGGTCCGCCGAAGAAGCGCTCTCTCAATTCCAAGTCGATCCGGAGCGCGGGCTCGATGAGGAAGGGGTCCGCCGCGCCCTGGAGAAGTACGGCAGGAATGTGCTGCCCGGGAAGGCGGCCCGCGGCCTTGGGAGCGTCGTTCTCGACCAGTTCCGCAGTCCGCTGATCTATCTTCTGCTCACCGCCGCCGCTTTGGCCTTTGTCCTCGGCGAGAGAGTCGACGCCGCGGTGATCCTGGGTGTTTTGTGCCTCAATGCCTTGATCGGGAGCATCCAAGAGTCCCGGGCCGAGCGCTCCATGGAGTCCCTGAGACGCCTGGGGGCCATTCGGGGGAGGGTGTTGCGGGGCGGGCGAGAGGTCTTTCTCGAGAGTTCCGAGCTGGTGCCGGGGGATATCTTGCTGCTGGCCTCCGGAGACGCCATCGGCGCCGACGCGCGCCTGCTGTCGGTGTTTGGATTGGAGACCAGCGAGGCGGCCCTCACCGGGGAGTCTTTGCCGGTCGAGAAAACGGCCGACCCCTTGCCGCCCGACACCTTGCCGGCGGATCGGAAAAACATGGTCTTCGCCGGGACCCACGTCGCGGCGGGTCGGGCGAAGGCCTTGGTGGTGGTGACGGGATCGCAGACGGAGGCCGGTAAGATCGCTTCACTCACCGAGGCCGCCGAGGAACCCAAGACCCCTTTGGAGGTACGCATCTCCCAAGTCGGCCGCTGGTTGCTTTACGCCGCGCCGATCTTATTGTCCGCCATCGTGGGCTTGGGTTGGCTGCATGGCTTGGGGTTTGAGGAAATCTTCATGGTGGGCGTCAGCCAAGTCGTCTCGATGGTGCCGGAGGGATTGCCGGTGGCCATGACGGTCGCCCTCGCCGTCGGGATGCAGCGCATGGCGAGGCGGGGCGCCATCATTCGTCAGCTCTCCGCGGTGGAGACCCTCGGTTCGACCAATGTGGTGTGCAGCGACAAAACCGGGACCCTCACCAAGAACGAGATGACCGTGGTGGCGCTCTACACGGCCGGGGGAGAATCCTGGGAGATCGCCGGTTCCGGCTATGCACCCGATGGGGAGATACGTTCCGGAGGACGCGCGCTGGTCTTGGAGGAGGCGCCCGAGCTGAAAGGGCTGCTCCTGGCCGCCTTGCTTTGCAACGACGCGCGCCTTCTGCCTCCCGGTTCCGACCAGCCGCGCTGGGGCATCTCGGGGGATCCCACCGAGGGCTCCCTGCTCAGCCTGGCGGCGAAGGCGGGCCTGTGGAGGGAGGCGGTCGAGTCGGAATATCCCCGCCGGCAGGAAGTGCCCTTCGATTCCGATATCAAAATGATGGCGACGCTGCACGAGGGCCCCCGCGGGAAGGTGATCTATATCAAGGGCGCGCCTGAGGTGCTCTTGGAGTTTTGCGGGAGTTATCTGGGCGCTTCCGGGGAGTCCTTGCCTTTGGACGACGCCGCCAGGCAACGGATTTTGCGGGAAGGGGCCCTATTGGCCGATCGGGCGCTGCGTTTGTTGGCCTTCGCCGAGGTGACCGGAGAAGCCGCGGAGCTGCGGGCCGGGTTGGAACCCTTGCGCGGCAAGGCGCGCTTTCTGGGCCTGTCGGGTCAAATCGACCCGCCGCGTCCCGAAGCCAGGCAGGCGGTGGCGCTGTGCCGCTCCGCGGGGATCCGGCCCATCATGGTAACGGGCGACCACAAGGCCACCGGCTTGGCGATCGCGCGGGAATTGGACATCGCGCGCGACGGCGACCTCGCCCTCGACGGCCGCGAGCTGGAGGCCCTTTCCGAAGCGGAGTTTCGCGCGCGGCTCGAAAGCATCTCGGTCTACGCCCGCGTTTATCCTGCCCAGAAGCTGCGCATCGTCCAGGCCTGGCAGGCCCGCGACGCGGTGGTGGCGATGACCGGCGACGGCGTCAACGACGCCCCCGCGCTGGCGCAGGCGGACGTCGGCGTGGCGATGGGCCTCACCGGGACGGAGGTGGCGAAGGCGGCGGCCAAGATCGTCCTGACCGACGACAACTTCGCGACCATCATCCACGCCGTGGAGGAGGGTCGTTTGGTCTTCCGGAATATCCGAAAGACCTTGCTGTATTTGTTTTCCACGAGCCTTTCCGAAATCGTCATCTTGTTTTTCTCCTTGGTGATGGGCTGGCCCTTGCCCCTCGCCGCAGTGCAGATACTCTGGGTCAACTTGGTGACCGACGGGATGATGACCATCCCCCTCGTCATGACGCCTCCGGGAGGCGACGAGATGGCATCGAAGCCGAATCCCCGTCGGTCGCCGATTCTACCCCCGGAAATGTTGCGAAGGATGTTGTGCATGGTCCTCGCGATTTCTTCGTCCACTTTGCTTTATTACTTTCTGAAGCTGCAGGCCGGGACGCCCTTCGAGCAAGTGCGCACCGGGGTCTTCACCTTGTTGGTCGTTTGCCAATGGTTCAATGCCGTCAATTGTCTCTCGGATAGCCGTTCGGCCTTCGACAAGAAGAGCTTGAAGAGTCATTGGCTCTGGGGCGGATTGATCCTGGGGAATTTGTTCCAAATGGCCGTGATATTTCTTGGACCTTTGCAATCCCTCTTTCACACCGTGGCACTCCCCTGGTCCGAGGCCCTGCTGATCGGCGCGGCCGGGAGCCTGGTGCTGTGGGTGGAAGAAGCGCGGAAGTGGCTCGCGCGGCGCAGGGCGCCGGCCTGACGAAACTCATGCTTTTTCCGGGTGCGAGGATTAAACTAAGGGTGCCTTCCCAGCCGCGGCGGCGGGAGGGCGGGAGGATAGCGATATGATATTCCTTTTGGATTCCGCGTTTTCCTTGGAGCTGATCGCCCTTGCGGCCGGGGCGGCCCTCTGGGTGTGGGCGGCCCGCGAAGCGGCGGGTCGCGTGGTCGGAAAGGCCGCGGGGGGCTTTGTCATGGTGGCCGCGATCCTGACGATGGCCTGCACCTTATATTACGGTTGGCGCTACCGCGAGGCCGGGCACTTTGAGGTCAAGGCAGCCGCGCAGGGCATGCCCGGCATGGGCCACGGCGGCGGCATGATGAAGTGCCCGATGATGGAAAAAATGCAGGGTAAGATGGGCGGCGAGTCCATGCCGACGGGGGCGGCTCCGGAAAAAGACGGGCACGAAGCGCATCATTAGAGAAGACTATTTCTTCTCGAGGCGCTCGAGGCGTTCTTCGATGCGGCGCAAGGATTTTTCGATCTGGACTTGAGCCTTGAGCTCCTGGAGCATCTCCCTCTCCAAGGGAGTCAGCTCTTTTTCCACCTCTTCCCGCAGCCAATGCGTGACCAGCATGCCGGTGAAGCTGATGAAGAGTACCGTGCCGGTGTACATGAGGCCGATGCCGATCCATCGGCCCGGCGCGGTGATCGGGACCGTATCGCCGAAGCCCACGGTGGTGATCGTCGTCACGCCCCACCACAGGCTGTCGAAGTAGGTCTTCATGTGGGGGTTGACGCCTTTTTCGAGGTGATACACCACGAGCGTCGCCGCCACGAGTATGCCGTTGCCGATGATGACGAGGTAAAAAAAGGCGGGGTGCAGGAAGGCGCGGATCAAATTCCGCGTTTCCCTTTTGATGAGCTTCAGCACGCGGCTAATATCGCTCAGCGTGGCTCATTTGCCAAAGGATAAGCGTGTCCTTCGCGAGAACCGCATCCTTCGGATCAGGCAATGGCCTTGTTCCAGTCGCGGGTGGCGGCGCGCATCTTTTCGATCACTTCCGGCGCCAGCGGCGCGTCTTCCCCGCTGGGCAGACATTGCGAATAGATCACCCGGAAGAACCACTCGATGGGATCCACTTCCAGGGCCTTGCGCAGCGCCTCGAGGGTATTGAGGGTCGGGTTGACCTCTTGTCCGCTTTCGATGCGCTTGATGGTGCTGATGTTGACCAGCCCCCGGGTCCGGTAGCTCAACTGGACCTGGGTCAGATTTCGGGAGTTACGGATTTCCTTGATGGCTTGGGCGATGTTCATAGTTGGTCGTTCCTTTCCCTGTTTTTTTATAGAGCAAAAGTTGGACCAATTTATTCGACCTGAAGGCTTTGGAGCTTGATCACTAAGTTATTGGGATTATTTAAGAAAAAATCAGGAAAAAATTATGCCAATTTATTAAGATATTAAAATGGTGTAATGAGAACTAAATAAGAAATTTTATGAAATTAAAATTTCATATTTTTGCGAATTATTTATAGTCCGCTGGGCGCTTCTTTTTTATAAATACCTGAAATTAAATATGAAAATTTGTTCCTTGGCTTTGAGGGGTCTAGCATGGACTTTGCTTTCATTTATAACGATAGGTTTTTATGAAATCATGAAGTAATTCCAGGTGCTTGCCGGTCCGCTCTTTTTTGCCCCTATCAATATACATTGGCTGGGTTCGGCGAAGGGGAGCTAGGGTCACTCGCAAATCCGGAAAGGATGCTTATGAAGCGGAAAGTCGAGAATGGAAAAATTCTAGGGGTTGAGAAGAACCGGATTTGTCAGGCCTTGATAGCCCTCACGGCGGTTGCCGCCGTGGGGGTCTTTTCAGGGTGCGGCGGCAAGGGGGCGGGCAATCCGGGAAACGGCGCGGGCTCGGGCGGATCGAGCCCCGTCGGCGGCGCGGTTGAGCCTATGGAGATCCTGTCGCAGGGGCGCAACGCCACCGAGTATGTCTTGAGTAAAAGCCTTCACCCGCAAGGGGTGGGCCTGGTGTTGCGGGCCTTCCTCCCCGACGGGTCCAGTCTCTTCGAAGGGGGCGCGGCCTTTCCGCTGGCCTTCGGCTACCACGGCTCCGGCGGTTTGAATCGGGAGGCGGAGCAAGCGGGCCAGGAATGCACCCAGGAGCTGGAGACGGCTTACCGGGAGATGACCGAGTTTCTGAACGCGCAGGGCGTGGCGGTCGTTTGGATCGACAGTTTCTATTCGCGGGATCCCCGGTTTTGCGAGGATAACGACGCCGATTTTCAGCAATTCGCTCCGCCCGCCATGGACAACAACCTCCAACAAGTGGTGAGTCGCCTTTACGACGCGGCCTTCGCGGAGCAGGCGCTTTGCTCGCTGACGCGTTTCGACTGTTCCAAGTACATACGCATCGGTACCTCGGAGGGAGGCACGGCCGCCATCCTGCCCAGTCACCGCTTTGTGGACCGTACTTTGGTTCAACTTTTTGATCCGAAGGACCCCGACAATGAGCTGGAAAAATTGACGGACATCGCCTTCGCGAACCTGCCCGCGAACCGGCCGCAGCCCAAGTTCGTTCTGGCGATCTCGCCGGGTTGCGGATTTTACGGCGCGATTCCGTTTTCGATCGACGGCGAGACGGAGGATCTCTTCTATCCTTCGCAAGATCTCTTTCTTGAGATCGGAGGCTCGGACGACATCCCCGAGGAGTGCGCCGTCGCCATCGGAGACGGGCGTCGTCAATTGCAGGCCGAGGAAATTCAAAATCGAGAGGGGATCTCCGAGGAGGATTTCCGCTACCACCTTACGATCTACCCAGGCGCGGGACATGCCTTGTGGGAGGCGCGTCAGGAAGAGATCAAGGCGAAGTTGATTCCCTTGATCCAGCAACGTTTGAAATGAGCGATCGGCGACGGAGCGGGATATTCTTTGATACATGTACAAAGAAATAGAAAGAGCGGCGGAAAAATTTTTGAAATTTTACGTTGGAAAATTTCCGATTTTTTCCAATTTCCACTTCAAAATATTTTTTTCCGAAAACAGACGCGCCTTGACTGAATTGAAATTTCAGGAAAATAATTTTTATTGATTTGTCATCCTCCTAGCACGGGAATTGCTTTCCTTTCCCTCCAACACAAACCGCACTCCATTTTCGTGTCTCGCTGAGAAACAGCAAGGAGGATTCTGTGCTGAAATTCATACATTTTTGGAAGGGCGTCGCAGCCTTGGCGTTGGCATTTTGCAACATGGCTCCGGCGAACGTAGGTGCGGTGGAAGTCTTGGTCTTCGACGATCCGGCTTACGTCGATACGGAGAGCGACCCCCCCGACGCCGAGGCGGACAATATTGCCGCGGCGATCGAGGCCTTGGGCCATGCGGTGACGCTACAGCCCTCGGCGAACGACCTGGTAACCCAGGACCTGACGCCATTTCAGGTCGTGGTGATTCCCGAATTGGAGAATGGCTTATTCGATCTGGGGCAGACGCCCGTGGAAGGGAATCTAAGGAACTTCGTGAACGCCGGCGGCCGGTTGATTGTGCACGGCGCTAATAATCAATGGAACGTCTTGAACGACGTATTTCAGTTTGGCGTTTCCAGCGGAGGAAACGACATTTCAAGCACCGCCGGTCCCGCGCTCAACAATACCTTGTTTCAAACCGGGCCGGCTGATTTGCCGAACAACAGCCTGGTTCGAACGCTCGCGGTCGATTCGCTCCCGGGCGACTCGATTCCTGTCTATTCTAATGGGAACGACGCCTCGGTTGTTTTGTTTCCATACGGAAAAGGCGAGGTCGTCTACTTGGGTTGGGATTGGTTTGAATCCGATCCGCCTATTAACGGAGGTCAAGACGGCGGTTGGCAAACGGTTCTCGCCCTCGCCCTGAAGCCCATCGACTTGCAGCTCAGTATCTCGGCGGACCCCGCCGCTCCGATCGTCGGGCAGAAGATGGAATTGGATATCGAGGTGGTCAATCCCAATATCTGGATTGCAACCGGCGTGACGGTGACGACCGTCCTGCCTCCGCATTTAAGCCTTGTGGACGGCACGGTTTCCCAGGGCGTCTGCGCGGTGGATATCCAACCGGAAGGCACCACCCTGCTTTGCCTGCTGGGGACCTTGGACACTTCGGCTCAAATCCATATCGTGGCCAACGTCGAGGCTCCGAGCGACGGAAGCGTAGAGGTTACCTCCACGGTCGAAAGCCAGCAAATCGAGGTCGACGAAAGCAATAACGCCGCTTCGGTATCCTTCATCGCCTCCCTGGACGCCGATGCCGACGGCGTCGCCGACGCAGGAGATAACTGCCCTAACGTCGCCAACGCCGATCAAGCCGATGCAGACGGGGACGACGTGGGCGACGCCTGCGAAGGCCTCGACACCGACGGCGACGGTGTGGAAGACGCCGTCGACAATTGTCCCGCGGCGTCGAACGCCGACCAAGCGGACGCCGATGAAGACGGCGTCGGCGACGTCTGCGATGCGGGCGCCGCCGTCGCTCCCCCGCTGACCGGAGGCGGCTGCGGCCTTTCCGGCTCCATGGCCCCCAAAGGCGGCCTGCCGGCCATCCTGGGACTACTGAGCGCCGCGGCCCTGCTTTGGAGACTCCGCGGCGGCAAGGCCGACGCCCATCGTTGTTAAATGATTTGGCCCCGGGGAGATCCCCCCGGGGCCGTTTTTTTTCGGCAAAAAACCGAATCGGTGTTCATCTCAATTAATAATCAGGAGTAAGGAATGAAAAGCCTTCGATCGTTTGCGCGGGCCTGTTTTTGGACCGCGATATTTTCCCTTGGCTTGGCGCAAAATGCCCAGGCCGCCAACGTGTTGGTCCTGGACGACCCGACGTATGTCGATTCCAACGGAAACACCGGGGCCGAGGCCGACAACGTCGCCGCGGCCATCGGGGCCTTGGCGCATAACGTCACCCTGCTGAATTCCGCGGCCGATTTGGCCACCCAGGACCTTTCGCCCTACCACGCGATTGTCATCCCCGAGCTGGAGAACGCGGCCTTTGACCTGAATCAGATCCCCCTGGAGGGTAATTTGCGAAATTTCGTCCTCAACGGCGGCCGTTTGATCGTCCACCGCGAGGTCAACAACGACAACGACCTGAGCGTCTTAAACGACGTCTTCCAATTCGCCGTAACTGCGGGCACCTTCGATATCGGCACGACCGCGGGACCAATGATCAACGACACCTTGTTCCAGACAGGGCCGGGAAATTTACCCAGCAACAACCTTGTTGCGTGCCTGGCGGTGGACTCGCTCCCCGTGGACGCCGTCCCGATCTATTCCAGCGGGAACGACGCCTCTGTCGTGCTCTTCCCCTTCGGTCAGGGCGAGGTCATCTCCATGGGTTGGGATTGGAATAATTCCAATCCCCCCTGGCCCAACGGACAAGACGGCGGTTGGCAGTTGGCGCTCGCGTTGGCCTTGAAAAACGTGGATCTGGTCATGACGGCCGCCGCCAGCACCTTGACCCCGGTCGTCGGCGAGGAGTTGACGCTGGATATCCAGATCAGCAATCCCTATCCTTGGATCGCCACCGGCGTGACGATCGTCGCCGAGATTCCCGGAAATCTGGAGTTGGTGAACCACACCTCGACGGTCAATATCAGCCCCTGCCAGCTAACGGCCCTGCCGGAGCTCACGACGGTCACTTGCACGGGGGATTTCAACGGTACCGAAACCCTGAGCCTGGTTTTGCTCGCCAAGTCGGAGGGGGCCGGTTCGGTGACGGTCACCGTGGACAGCCAGCAGATCGAGTTGAATCCCGCCGATAACGTCCTGCCCGTGGACTTCCAAGTGCAGCCGGATACCGACGGCGATTCGATCGGCGATGCGGATGACAATTGCCCGACCGTGAGCAATCAGGACCAGGCGGACGCGGATCTCGACGGCGTCGGCGACGTCTGTGAGGGCTTGGATGCCGACGGCGACGGCGTCGCGGACGGCGAGGACAATTGTCCGAATGTGGCCAACGTGGACCAGGCCGACGCCGATCTCGACGGCGTGGGCGATGCCTGCGAGGGCTTGGACAGCGACGGTGACGGCGTCGCGGACGGGACGGACAATTGTCCCGGCGTGTCGAATGCCGACCAAAACGACGAGGATCTCGACGGCGACGGTGACGCCTGCGACCTTTCTCCCGTGGTCGTCACCGCGGTCAACGGAGGCGGTTGCGCCTTGGCGCCGGCGCCCCTTGCGGTCGCTCAGTCCTCGATTTCCTGGCTGCCGGGGATTCTTCTCGCATTCGTCTTCGGCCTGCGGAGTTGGACTTGTAGGCGCTAGATACGCGTTGTTCCACCGATACACAGTAAAGGAAGGCGGCAATGATGCCGCCTTTCTTTTTGCCTTTAAGCGGGTGCGATGGAGCCCGGTATCCGCCAATATATTGGCGAAAATGAAATTTCGATTCGAGGAGAATTCACGTTTTATTTCTCAAATGCTCTTCGGAAAACGCGTATCTCATGAGAATTGCATGTAAAATTAATTATGCCCTTCGATGGTATGAGGATTGCTATTTAAAGCAACATTAGGTCCGAATCCCTTTGGCGGATAAGCCTAGGTCTTCAACTTTCGGTTAAGGAGAGCATCGTATGGAAAAGAAATGGAAACGCTGGCTGGTCGGGACGCTGGGCTGCCTTGTGGGATGGGTGGGTCTTTCGGAGGCCCGGGCCGAGAAGGTCCTATTTTTGGGTCCAGGGGCCGAGATTCATGTCGCGTCCCAGGGCAGCGAGGTGGAGGTGGATTTTGCCTACTCCAATCTCGAAATTTTCCAGCAGGAAAAGAACCAATTTTGGATCCCGCCGCGAAGGCAGCATAAATTAGGCAAGAACGATTTCTTGGTGGTCCACAACAACGCCACCTCCGGCGAATTTCAAGAACCCATTTATCTCGCCTTATACCAAGAAGACGCAAATACCATTCGGGCCCAGGTTTTACCTTCCAATCTTCTGTTCAAGGGCAAGGACGGGACTCTTAAAGGACTAGGGTTCACCGCCGGTACCGAACGCGTTGATAGCGAGTCGCCGATTTACCTGAAGGGCAAGAATCTCGCCGTCACGGTTCGAAATTCGGAAGACGAGGGGTTTCAACCGGTAACGTTAAGCCAAGGCGATGCGGTGAAACTCCATATCCCCAGATATCAATTTTTTGCCTATCAGATGAACTTGACCCACAGCGGCGTTTCCGTTCAGGCCGAGCTGGGCGGCAACAACACCATTCAGGCAGGCGAGAAAGGATTCTCCCCTTGGGCCGAGCAGGATTACTTCGTCACGGTCCCGTTTACTCCCGAAGCGGAAGCGGCGGCCGATGAGGCCCCGGTTCCTTTCCAAGTCAAAATCCAATACCAGGAAGGAGGCGCCTCGAAAGAGCAATCCTTCTCCATCGGAGGGGCGTCGGCGATTCGCGCTTATGGAAAGGACGGCGTCGCGACTGAGTTTCGAGTCAGGGCCGAGTCGGAGAACGAAGTGACCTGGACTCCTTTGCCTATGGGCGAAGGGTTTTTCTCCAAGGTGGAGTGGGTCGGCGGCGGCCTATCTCCGAATATCATGCAAACCTTCGCCAAGCCGCAGATCACCCGGATAGTTCTCTCCGGCCCGAAGAGCAGCCATCGCATGGTTCGTCAGGGCGAGGAAGGCCAAGGCGCTTTTCAGCAGATGTCCCAACTTGTCTCCGTCGGAAAAAATTACGACTTCAAGGCCACGGGAGAATTTTTCCAAATCCGAGCCAAAGTTCAAAACAAGGCGGAATTCGTCGGTGGAAACGAGGCGGGACCGGCCGTCGCGGATTTCGCGGGCGGCGAAAAAGGCCAAGGCGGTCTCGTCGGCAAGCTGGATCTTGCGGGGGAAGGATTGGAAGGTTCCTCCTCGCAGGATGGAGCGGACAGTTTTTTCAAAGGGGCCTCGGCCGCCAATTCGGCATCGGGTTGCCAGCTGCAGCCCGCCTTGCTGGCCCAAGGTCGCTCGACTCCTTATTTCTGGATGGGCGCGGCGACATTGATGTTCCTGCTCCGCTTGCGCGGGCGCCGCTGATGGCTTTCGATATTGCGGAGCCGAGTACTTCATGAAACTTCATAAAGTTTCCCGATATCGAGAGGGACTATATATAAACCATATTGATTACAATTAGTTAGACCTAAGACGGGGCTGGCCTGTCTTTTGCTCAAACCCAAGCCGTACGGGTGTTTTCGCCAAGCGGCAGGTAAGGAATGAGCACAGCTTCGGAAAAACTTTGGTCCAGCCACGCGCGGATTTTCGCCTGCGTCCTGTTGATAGCGGCCTCTTCCTTGGCCGCCTGCGGCAAGGACTCGGCGGGAAGCGCGGAGCCCACAAGTCCGGGGGGAGCGATTCCCCTCACTCCAACGGACTTGGAATACCACTCCGCGACTCCGGCCGAATTCGAAGTCTCGCAAGGACGCTTCGTCGTCCCGGCGGGGCTGAACGCGCGCTGGCCGGTGGACCAGGATCCACGCGACATCTCCTCCACCTTCGGTCCGCGGCTTAAGGCCAGCGAGGCCTCGCGCCCGGATTTCCATCGCGGCATCGACATCCCGGGCCAACTAGGGCAACCCGTCTATCCCATACTTCCCGGCAAGATCTACAAGGTGGTCGCGGGCGGCGAGTCTTCGGAGGGCGGCAATGTCGTGACCATCGAGCATGTCCTGCCCGAACCGATCGTCTTTCACGGGAGAAAGACAACGCGGATTTATTCGCAGTACGCCCATCTTGCCGACTTCGGCGAAAAGGCTAATAAGCGCTTGTTGAATCCGGAGATGGAGATCGAGATTTCTCCGGACGAAGTCGTCGGCGGCCTGGGGCAATCCGGGACAACCACCTTCAACCACCTGCATTTCGAAATTCGCCTCGAGACCACCTGCAGCCTCGAATACCAAACCGAAAACCCCGACAGCCTCTGCGCGCAGAACGGCTTCGATCCCCACGTGAATCCGCTGCAATTCCTTCTGGAAAACGACGGCGAAGCGCCTCGCTTGGATTACGTCCAGCAGGTCGGAGACGAACTGAAGGTGAAGGTTTCGACGGGCGCCCTTTGGGCCGACCTCGATTACACGGTTTTGCAAGTTTTAGACGAAAGCCAGCAAACGATCCACCAGTTTCGCGTCGGTTTCAACGCGCGCGAGGGGTTCGACGCGTCGAGCACCGAGAAATTGGACGATCCGCAATTGGAGGGGGTTCTGCTCGTACCGAGCCCCTTCCTGTCGGATTCAGCGGCTTACTCGATGGAATACTCCTTCGAGCTGGCTTCGTTGCCCCAGGCTCCCGCAATTGTGCGCCTATTATGCGAGGACGTCTGGGGCAACGGTTTTTCGACTCAACTCCAGGTGGGGAACTGAACCAAGGAAGGAAAGAGGGCACTCATGGTTAGGAAGCTAAAATTGGCGATGACAAGTATCGCGCTTTTGGGATTGGTCGCCTGCGGCGGCGTGGACGTCGACTCCGGCGTTTCGCCCTCGCTGAGCGGCTCGACCTCCGGCGACTCCGCATCGGAGGGAAACAAGCAGCCTACCATCCTTCCCGGGCCCGACCACCAGGACGGCGTTCCCACGGACGAGGAGACGAGCGACGGGGTCCCCGGCGGCAACGATGTCGCCCCTCCGGAAACGCCAGACTCGCTCGGCCTGGCGCTAAAGTCCAAGGGCTCCAATTAGCCCGGAGCGTCCGCGGGTATCATCTAATAGTCTTGAAACCTTTCCATACCTTGGCTTAATTTCAAAACTGGCATGCGTCTTTGATTCTCCCGGGTAGGCGGAAAATCGAGGGAACCATGAATCACTCCACATCCGAGAAACTCGACATCCAATCTAGCTCGACGACGCGTGACGTCGACGCAGAGCGACTCGCCTTCGTCAACGACTTGCCGGCGCTTTCGTTCTCCGACTTGCTGCCCAACCACGACGGCACCTCTTGGTTTGTGAAGCGCGAAGGGGGGCCGTTCAAGGAGGTCCTGTTTAGAGAGGGGGCGGGCGAATCGCGAAAGTTGAACGTCGACGAAGTCGTCCTGCTGCGTTCCGGCAGCTTGCTGGGCGACGGAAGCAGGTATTTTCGTTTCAATTGCGAGGGGCAAAAAGTTTCTTTGACGCCGGTTCACGGCGCGCCGGAAAAGGCCGTCCGTCGTCTCGAAGGGGCGGAAGGGCCTGTCGTCGGCTCAATGGCCAAGGCGGCGGGCGCTGAGTTTGGCGAGGGGAAATAACTCCGCGCAAGATCGGAACCCCGCTCACCTATTAGTCAATATTTCCATTCCATTCAGTAGATTCCCAGGATGGGTTATCCCTATTCGCCTGGGTGTTGACGCTTAAATTTCGCCAATTTTCTGACTTATCAAATTTTCAATTTGGGGGATATTGGGCTGGTGGTCTTAAGCACTATTCCATAATTCCCAGGCGTCGTGCATTCATCGCAATCTTTTCAAAATTTATTTTTGCGCCGTCGCGAAAAAACTGAGGTGTCAAGTCAATACCGAAGCAAAATTCATGCCGCTACCGCCAAAAATCGGATTGTGAATTTTCCTGGAAAATTTCCACGCGTCTCCTCTCTCGCGCAGAAATTGAAAAAATATGAAATGAAAAATGGTCACTCGCCACACCAGCAGACGCCCGTTGGCGAAGACAACTTGCCCATGAAGCGGCCGAAAATGCATGCAGCAATCTGAGGGGCGCTGCGTGGCAGGCCCTTCTTCAAAGGAGCGTGCTATGTCGTTCAGAATCGGATCGCTTGCGCAAGAACTCAGTCGTCAATTGACTTCCCAGAATCCGCCCGAAGGAGACGCGTCTGCTGACGGTTCCACATCCGACGTTCCCTCCGAAACCGCGCCAATGGCCGAGGCTCCCGCGGAAACGACTCCGGCGCAACCGGTCGAGGAATCCGCGAAGGCCAAGAAAAAAATGAATTTCAAATCCGTCGATGCCTATACGCTTAAGTTGGACGGTGGCTTCGGCTGGAGAAACTTTCAGAACGGCCAGAAGCTCGACCATGGCGGCGGGATGTTTCGCCTGGCCGCCGGTCTCCGCGTCCCGGTGGGCAAACGCCTGACCATTTCTCCCCGCTTGGCCTACGAATTCCAAGGCCTGAAGAAGGATCTGGGCGCCGGAATGGTCAGCCGGGCCAAGGCCCACATGGTTGGCCTGGAATTGGACGTCGGCATCGCCGTCCACCCCAAGTGGTTCTCCCTGCATCCTTTTCTGGGCATCGGCGCGGCCATCTACCGCGCACCCGGCAACACGGCGGGAACCGTCGGAGCGGAGTTCAACAAGAACCCGCTGCTGTTTCCGCTTAGGGATTCGGGGGCTCGCATCGACTTGGGCTTGCAGCTCTGCACCTGGGGAGACGCCGTTTGCCTGGGGGCGAAATTCACCGGCGACATGGGAATTAACCCGACCTTGGACGTCGTCGACGGCCCGGAAGGCGGAAACCCGCCCATGGGCCTGAGCCCCATGGGGGCCGGCGTCTCGGTGGGCGTGGACGTTTTGCGCATCGTCTCCAACGTGAGAAACAAGAAGAAGCCCGAGGCCAGATCGCCCGGCGTCGATGCGTCCGCGAGCGAGCCGACTGCGGAAGTTCCGGCGGAGGAAGTCCCGCCCCCGCCGGCGGAGACCGAGCCGCAGCCCACACCGCCGGACCTTCCCAAGGTGACCGTAGCGGAATTTGAGGCAAAATTGGAAGAGGTCAAGAACCTCCGCAATCACGTGGAAGGCAATCTCAAGTTGGCGCAGGCCGAGCTCGAGAAGATCCAGGGATCCAAGCACAAGAAGCCGGACAAAAAGATCAGCGCCGAATCCGCGATCGCGTTCTTCAGAAGCTCCCGGGAAAAAACCCAGTCGGCCGAGGTCATTCTGGCGGGCCTTTCCGATGCCTACGGCAAGATGAACAATCCCGAAGAGGATGCCAGGGCCCTCGCGATCCTTACCGAGGTGGAGGGGATCTACAAGGAAATGGCCGCTAAGACGGTGGAAGGCCACGGTGTCGCCGAGAAAGCCGCCAAGGCTTACGACAAGCGACGCGGGTCGCTGGAGGCGGTGGAGTTTTCGGACCCCAAGCCGGAGTACCCGATCCTGAAACCGGAATAGGACCATGAGCGAAAAAGGAGCAAATATGGAAGCCGTGATGGGTAAAGAAAATACCGTCAAACCCGAGCACCTCAATTTGGCCGGCGAATTCCTCGAGCACATGGCCGCGTTTCCCGGTGCGAAAGTGCTGCTCAACGACGGCAAGCTGAAGCTGACCCCGGACGGCGGCGTCATCCTGAGCGCCGAGTTTCGTCTAGATTCGCTGCCTTTCGCGGGCAAGCGGCAATATTTTTGATTACACGATCCGACTGCCTTATCTATGCGTCTCCGCGAGGTTCCAGTCCTGCTCTCAATTTTTTACGCGGGATGGATTTCTTTCCTGACGGCCGGTTCCCCGGCATCGTCGGTCCTATAAAAAGCACTTCGGCAACAATGCCTGTCCATTTTCGATAACGCCCATTATAGATTTAAGGTCGCCCCGACTCCCGAAAGGATCTCTAACCATGAGAGGACGCTTGCGGGGAGCGGGTTTGCGTCTGTCCCAAGGTAAATATTATCCCAAGGGGAGCGCGGAAGGGGAAGGAAAGATCCGCGCGGTCCTTGGGGCTCCCGATGGGGTGCCGGCCGCGGTCGCCGGTGTCCGCGCCTACCTACGCCCTTGGCAACCACACTCCAAAATCATTCGAGATAGGGCTCCCCTGGGGGGTCTAGTGAAGGAACGATCATGCGCCCAAGCTTAGCGACATCCCTTCGCGGCGGTTTCTCCGCGAATGAAAATGCGAGCGAGGGGGCCCACCCCGGCCGGATGGCTTCGGTATTGGGTCTGAGCAGGGACCTCCGCGACTTATCGACGTCAGAGAGAAGTGAATTGGAGAGAGGTCTCGGCAGGGAATTATTTTTGGAGCTGACGGTCCTGGAGCGGGAGACGGACGCGGGGCTGTTCAGCGAGGGCCTGTGGCGAGCGGCGCAGCGCCAGGAGGCCGAGGGGCGGACGGACTTTGCGGAGCTGGCCTATGGTTGGCTGAGGGAGCAAGGGAGCTCCGAGCTTCGGCAGAAGGCGGAAAGGAGACTGGCTGTCCTGTCGGGAGGAGGAGTATTCGGCGACAGATTTGAGCTCCTGTCGCAGGGCTTCGCCAAGGAGGTGAGCGACCCCGCGATGCTGCTGGCGATGGGCGTGGGCGGGAGCGTCTACAAGGCGACGAAACTGGCGACGATGAGCCGCTTGGCGGGACGTGCGGGCTATTGGGGCCGGGGCCTATGGATGAAGCTGGCGGGAAGTTTTGCGGGCTATGCCTTGGAGGCGCCGGTGTTCACGGCGGTGGGCCGCTGGGGCCGCGGCGAGAAGTTGTTGGGGCCCGGATTGAAGGAAGAGTTGCTGTCGAGCTACCTGGTGCTGGGTGCGATGAAGGGCGTGGGCGGCTTGTCGAGATCGGCGAGCCGCGGCTTGAATAATCCCGCCTTAGATCGGATAGCCGGAAACGTCGGTCTCTACGGCGGGATCCTGCTGGGGCACAAGCTGGAGACGGTTGTCGGGTTAAGAGATTGGCACGGCGGCGGACGGGAGTGGGCGGACGGGCTGGCGATGTTCTTCCAGCTGAAGGCCTCGGGGAGGATACTGAACCACTTGGGCGGTGAAAGATATCGCCGCATGGAATGGGACTTGGAGCGCAAGACCCGGCGTTTGGAGGCATGGGGCGAGATCGAACGAAGGCAGGCCGCCAACGACGGAAATTACCCGCCGATCGAGCCCGCGGCGAACGGGCCGCACCTGGACGCAAGAGATATCGATTGGAGATGGGCGGTGGGGGCGGAATGGGGCGAACCGGTTCAAGTCAAGCAGGCCGCAAACAGGGGCCTGCGAGTTTTCGCCGGACAGGAAACAGGCCCCGATTCCGGGCAAACTCGAGCCAAGCCTCCCATTTTCCAAAGAACCGATGCGGGGAACCAACGATTCTCCGAAGCGCGCGCCGACCCGGAGATCGAGCTTCCGAAGGAAATACTGGCTTGTCAACGGCAAAACTCCGTCCCTTCCCGGGACGCCCTGTTCTGGCTTCATAAAACCTTGGCTGCGAAACGCCTTGATCCTGCATCGCGGGACATGCTGGCCTTGAGCCGGCGAGCCGTTCAGCGCGGGGATTTGGGGGCGGGGTGGGAAGGTCTTCGGGAAATCATCGAGGAAGAGTCCGATGTGGCCGAGTGGTTGAGGGCGGGGGGCTATCTTCCCGCGGGGGCGGAGGCTTCGGCCTCGTCGGAGTTGCCCGCGGCCGGCCCAGAAGGTTCTAGATCCCCGCGGGATAGCACGGCAGGAATCGTGGAGATCACCTCGCGCCGCTGGGTTCCTGCGGACCAATACGATTACTATCAACAAAAGAAAGTGGAAATAGCGGAGCTGAACGAGTTGAACGCGGCCTGGCTGGTCGGCGGGGGCAGGCTTCTGATTCGGCAGGGCGCCTTGTTGCCGGAGATCTTCGCCAGGATGCGGAACGGCCTGCCGGTGGTGGATCCCGGAGCAAACGGCCGCCTCCGGAGCTCGTTGTGGGGCGTCGCCGACCTTGCGAGGCTCAACCGATTTCAGGACCACTATCGCGGCAACCAGGGCCAGGTGGAAATGTTCCGTGACCTTGCGATCGCATTGAATAGACCCAGGCTTGGACTGATCAACTCAAGAAGGAGCTGGGGTGAGAAGGACGCCGCCAAGCGGATCTTCGTGGATATGGGGTGGAATCGCATCCATGTGAGGTGGCAGGAGTATTTCTGGTACCAGGAACATGTCGCGTGGGAACAATATCGGGGGAGGGAAGGATACGAGAGGCTCTCTTGGGAGAAATTTGACGGGGACCCGACGATCGCCTTTCGAGTCGCCAGCGCGGTCTTGGACAAGTATTCCTTCAGGTCTCTCCGCTGGGGCGGGATTCAAATCATTCACTTGCGAAAACGAGAACCGTTGAAGCAGGCCTTGCTGGAGGGAATCGCAAGCGGGACCGCTGTGGGGCCCGGCGGTTACGATCGCATCGCCCTCGATCTCTTCGAGGGAGACGCCAACAAGGCCCACCGCGCCGCCCGCTCGATCTTGGCGCCCGAAGAATTCGAAAAGCTGCAATGGGGCATGTCAAAAAGAATCAAAGTGCAGGATCAGGAAGAAATGCTGGTCAAGTTGCAGCAAGAAATTTCCGAGGGCACTATTTTCGGACCGGAGGGATACGCCTACGTCTCGGAATTATATTTCCAAGGCGATCCTCAAAGGGCTTATTCCGTGACGAAGGCCTTGCTGGGCCCGGAGCGATTCGAGGCCTTGAACTGGGGCGTGTTGAACTTTACCCGGGTCGAGGCGCAGGCACCGTTGAGGACGGCTCTTTTAGACGGGCTCAGCGACGGCGCGTTTCGGGGAGTCGCCGGATACGATCTTTTTGCCGAGCGCCATTGCCATGGAGATCTGCTGAGGGCGTTTCGCGTGGCGCGGGCCTTGTTGACCGACAGGGAGTTCGCCGGCTTGGAGTGGGGCCCCGCTCAATTCGTTCGGGTCGCGGAAAAAGATAGGCTGAGGGATGCGCTTCGTTCCGGGGCGGCGGACGGCAGCTTGGCGGGAATTCCGGCCATGGTGTCCTTCGCCAATCGCGAGTTCGGCGGCAATGTATTCATCGCGGGACGGGCCGCCAAGTCCTTGCTGACGGACGCGGAATATAAAAAATTAGAATGGAGCATTAGGCGGGGAATGGAGGAGGCCGCGAAGCAACGCGGTGAAAAATAAAAAAGCAGGCTCCAGTTTCCTGGGCCTGCTTCGGGTTCGGGTAGAGGCGGGACTGACCACGGGATTATCGACGCGCCGACAAATTTGTTCGGCACCATAAATGGAACTCCATGCGTTTCTGTCGCGGCATGAAAAATCCGAGAAAAAAAAGGGGCGGCCCTTTTACAAGGGCCGCCGAGGGGGGGAACCCCGGGATCCGGGTAAAATCCGGGGTTGTGGAGTGGCCCTGGAGGGCCTTACGGGTTCGGATGGGCACATGAACCATCCTTTAGGGAGAGCCGACAGTATTTCTCGGTGCCGCGCAGATCAAGCCCCATCTATGGTACCGCGCGCGGCGAAAAAATATTTGAGAATGATTCGAGGAAAAAAAGCAGGCCCCGGGAAACGGGGCCTGCCACGGATGAGGATCGGGGGTATTTGACGTTTTCAAGGTTCATTATCGCGACCGCGCGAATTTTGTCCGGTCCTATAAATCACACTTCGGCAACCAAGTCGGCGTGGACGCGATAAGATCGGACGGATCGGAAAAATACGCGAGAGCCTAGCCATGAAACTTCCCATGGACCCCCTGCGCTTCATCCCCGCCGAGAGTTCCCCGACTTTTCCTTTCTCGGAAATTACGGCGGGAATCGAGATGAGCCCGTCCACCCGGCGACAAATGGAGAGCATCACCGAGGAAAGCGACCCGGAGATCCGCGGTCGCGAGCTGTTCGCCTTCGCGATGCGGGAAGAAGGGCGCGGCAACGCCGAGCTTTCCGTTAAGCTTCTCGCATGGCTGGTGGAAAACGGTGAGGGAGAGGCCCGCCGGCAGGCTCGGCAGCGGATGGATGCGACGTCGGGTCAGGGTGAATTCGGTTCCAGGTTCGAATATCTGCTCGACAGTTTCGTTCGCGAGGCCTCCAACCCCGCGACGCTGGCCGCCATGGCCGCGGGGGGCATCGTGTATCGCGGCGCGAGGGCGGCGACGATCGGTCGTCTGGCGGGACGGGCGGGTTTTTTCGGCCGCGGCGGCGGATTGAGGCTAGCCGGAGGCCTGGTCGGCTTCGCGGCGGAAGCGCCGACCTTTACCGCGGTCGGGCGTCTGTGTCGAGGCGTCGCATGGAGCGACGAGGGCCTGGGCGAGGAACTTCTGTCTAGCTATCTCGTGTTGGGCGGATTGAAAGGCGCCGGCGCGGCGGCCAAGGAATTGTCGCGACGCGCGGGACATCCCGGCCTCGCGAGGTGGACAGCGCTCGGCGGCATGTACGCGGGCGTCATGCTGGGACACGGCCTGGAGACGGTCGCGGGTTTGCGGGAGTGGCGCCCGGGCGGGATCGAATTCGTCGAAGGCGCGGCGCTATTGCTTCAGCTTCAGGTCTCGGGGCGGCTGCTGCATGCGGCCGCGGGGCCGAGGTACGCGAGCTTCGAACGCGAACTGGAGACGCGTGCCGACCTATTATCGGAAAGCCTGCCCGTCGATCGCCTGCGCGCGGCGAATGACGGCTCGTATCCGCCGGTCGAGCCCGCGGCGAATGGACCGCATCGCCAGGCGGAAGCACGGACTTGGGCCATGGCGAGCGGCGGAGAATCCTGGGGAATGGAACCTCCCGGCGCTCCATTCCGGAAATTTCAAGTGTTCGCCGGCGAGGATCGGCCGGGGGAGCCCACGTATGTATTGCAGAGTCTGGCGCCGAATGTTCATAAGCTCCTGGAGATTCCGGTCGCCGCAAAAAGCGAAGAGGTCGAGGCCGCGGAAGCGCCCGTTCCCCGCTCTCAAGATGGCACAAGACCGATCGATGGGCTGTGGTTGACCGCCCAGGCCCCGGCGGTCGGCTTGGCGAGGTTTCGCATCTATCGCCCCGACGTCCCGGTGACTCCGCAGGAAGCGGTCTACCGAGTGAAAGACCTCGATCCTGCTTGGGGCACCGTGACCTTGGAATTAGATCCCTCGCATCCGATGAATAGGCCCGACGCCCCGCGGGAGTTGACGCTCGAGATCAACGAGACCTTGCGGGTCTCCAGCAGGGAGCGCCTCGTCTTGGACGTCTCGCGGTGGCAGGCGCGCGAAGTGGGGATGCCCGATCTGGCGGAGGTCCTCAACGGCAAACCCTTGGAAGTGCCGCAGGAGAGATCCTCCTTTTTCGGGATCGGGACGGAGCAAAGCATCCGCAATTGGTACGGCCGGGCGCCGACGGCGCGGCTCGCTCAGATCGAAGTATTCCAGGTGCCTGGGAAGCCGGTCGCTTGGATGCTGAACTTCCGGGCACTCGAGGGGGAGGGGCAGGAAAAATTGGTGCTGGTCAAGCACGAGGAGGCTCAGGCCCTGGGCCTCGCCGATTCCAGCGGCGGCCTGCTCGAGACCGCCGAAGCCCGCGCGCAAGAACTGCGTTTGGTCGAAAGAAGTCCTGGTGCGACCTACGCGTGGGGAGTCCAACCGGCCGCCCGCTTGGTCTCTCAGGGGATGCACCAGCTCGATTTTACGCTGTATCTCGACGACCTCGCGCCGATGCACGACGGGAAGGGGCGAGAGACGCCCTTCCTGATTTTGGGAAGGGGCGAGGGCGCTTTCGGCTCGGAATACTTCCGCGACCCTCAGGTCTCCCGGGAGCACCTTAAAATATCCTTCCCCGATCCCTTTTGGATTAGGGCGGCGGAGCCCGCCAAAAAAAGGGAGGGCGGCTATATCGAGGTGGAAAACCTGTCCCCCAATCCGGTCTGGACCTTGAGACGGGGCGAATCCCCCCGGCCGCTCTCCGCGCGAGATGCGGCTTCGGCGGACCCAAGCGGCGTGTTTCGACAGCTCCAAGCCGGGGATCAAATCGTGTTAGGCCCCTATGTCCTCACCTTGGCCTTCCGCCGAGGACTCTCGACGGCAAAGGGCGAGTTTGAAGCGAAAAAAGCGACCGCATCCAACGCGCCCCCTTCCCGCCCCAGGCCCCTCGAAAACCTCGAGTTGGCGCCCGGCGAAGTTTACGAGCTGGGAAGGAATCTCCGGCCCAGTCTCCCGGGCCTCGTCCCCGTTTCCATCGCGCAGCCCTTCATCGCCTCGCGCCACGCCAGGCTTCTCTATGAGCCGGGCTCGGGCGGTCCGGGAAAACTTCGGATGGAAGCGCTTTCCGAAGAAAGACATGAAGGGGAGATCGCAGCCGAATTTTACACCGAAGACGGGAGGCGGTGGAACTCTCCGGATCTAGAGGGGATCGATCGCGATCTGGCCCTGCCTCCCTCCCAAATCCGCGAATTGCTGGAACCGCAGGCCTGGGTTTACGTCAAGGGCGAAAAGGGTTGGGATTGGAGGCTTCTGGCCCAAGGAGAGTCCTTCGAGTTGGCACCCGGATCCTTATTGGCCTTGGGGAGGTTGGCGCGGCCGGAAAAGGGCATTCGATGGATTATCGATGCCCAGGGGCATCGGGATCTCGAACCTTACGACTATCCATGGAACCTCCGAGACGCGGTGGTTTATCAGTTCAGCGAGACAGGAAGGGGGGGGCTTCTGACTTTGTATCGATTCGATGAAGATTGAATCGTTTCCGAGATTTCACTAAATTGCATAATTTTCATCTTTCTCCAGCCCTGGGCTATGTTGCCGTTCGGGATATCGCGAAAAAACCTTCGAATTATTCCAAGGATCCTAGAAGAGAAATTGGCGTGCTTCTTGCTTTACCCAATTTCAAACTTCAACAAGAGGATCATTGATGAATCCTTCGGCATCGGAGCATCAGCGAAAAGACGAACCCAAGGGACTTTCGCCCTCGTTTCCTACGGACCCCGTTCTCCGATTGCGGAAAACTCTGGGCTCGGTTTGGGAAGAGGGGCCGCCTCCGAATATTTCAGCGCTCCACGCCCGATGGCTGGAATTGGCCTTCGAAATTGGGCAATGCGACGCGGAGCGCCTCGAGGATCTGCGTTGTCGCATCCTGCGCGAGATCACCGGACAAGGCGCGCGAAGTTTCCGACTGATATATGAGGTGATCGCCGTCGACCTGATGATTCTGGTCGCGGCCCACGAGCGCCGGGCGCCGTTCTCGGACCAGGGGGGCGATCGAAGGCGGCGTTGGATTCGCTGCTGTCTGAACGACCTGGAGGCGGCTTGCGAGGAGGTTCCCCGAAACCGGGACGCATATTCCCGAATAATAGAAGTGATGGCGCTTACACGAAGTTTTCTTCACTTGGAATTTCTTTGTCCGGAATATCCCTTAGATCTGGCGCTGCAAGGATTGAAGGTAAGGCGTGGTCTGGAGAGGCTTGCCTACGATACCATCGACGAGGTTTCCGCGCTAGGTTTGAGAGACCGCCGGTTGGGCGCCTCCTATGTTGCGGAGGCGTCGAGGGATTTGAAGGTAATTTATCATCAGGCCTTGGACGCGGGGAAGTTCGCCACCTTGTCTTTGCTGGAAAGCCGGGAAGGTTTGGGGCGCGTCCTCGAGCTGTCCTGCGCGGCCGCCTCCCTGAGCGGCGAGGCCTCCGTTTGCTCCACCGCCGAGGGCGTGTTCCGATTTCTGGAATCTGCGGAGCTTTACGCAAGATTGGGCCTGGAGGCCAGGGTGAGCGGCTGTCTCGAGCAGGCGCGAAAATCGACGCCGGCGCTTCCCGCGAAGGAACGTTCGGCGGTCTATCTGCGCATCGAGCAGATCCAACAGCAGCCTCTCAACCATGTGCTGGGCGCATCGGAATGACGACTGAGCCGGACCGTCAAGGGCAGGCAGATTGGAACGGTTCTCAATTTCCATCGTCTTGGTCCTATAAAT
>SZOV01000021.1 GCA_030263375.1 Deltaproteobacteria bacterium PRO3 | reverse complement strand
GTCGTAGTCGGCCGTCTTCTTGGGGTCTTTCTGCTTGAGGGCGCCGGCCGCGAGGTTGCGCGGGTTGGCGAAGCTCCCCTCGTACTTCTTGAAGACCGAGCGACGCATGTAGACCTCGCCGCGCACCTCGAGGGGCCCGCGGGGAATCTTGCGCGGGACGTCGCCCACCTCCTGGACGTTGCGGGTGATGTCGTCGCCCTTGAGGCCGTCGCCGCGGGTCTCGGCCCTGTCCAAGCGCCCCTCGGCGTCGTAGTGGATGGCGATGGCCAGGCCGTCGATCTTCGGCGAGGCGACCACGTCGCCGTGCAGCTTGGCCGCCCAGTCTCGCAGGGCCTCCAGCGTGTAGGCCTTGTCGAGGCTGAGCATCGGCGAGGAATGGGCGAGCTTCTTGCCGCCGCCCTCGCTCAAGTCGGAGCCGATCTCCTCGAGGACCTTCGATTGGGGCTTCAGTTCCTTGAGGCGCTCGACCATCCGGTCGAACTCGTAGTCGCTGATCTCGGGCTTGGCCTGCTTGAAATAGAGGTCGTTATGGTGCCGGATCGCTTTTTCCAGCTCCGGGACGGCCATTTCCTTGATGGGTTTTTGCGTTGCGGTTTTTTTCATCGTTGAAAATCGGATCGTTAAAACGCGAAACGCGTCACGAACAAGCGGTCCAAATCCCCGCGCTGGTTGACGCAGACCACCCGGTCCCAGCCCAGCGGGTCGCACTCGATCAGCGACACCGAGACGTTGTCGATGCGAAACTTCCAGATGTTCTCGTAAGGAATCTTCAAGAACTCCATCACCGCGCACTTGATCCAGTCGGCATGTGAGACCGCCACCACGGTCTGGTCCGGGTGCTCCCGGCGCAATTGCGCGATGAAGTCCAAGGCCCGGTCGCGGACCTGATAGAGGGTCTCGCCGCCCGGCGCCACCGGAGTCTCGAGGCGCGTGAAATAGGGCGTGTAGTCCGGCAGGGCCCGGACCTCCTCGAAGGTGCGCCCGACCCATTCGCCGTAGTGGATCTCGACCAGGCGCTCGTCGTAGCGGGGCGTCAACCCCCGGTCCTCGACCAGGATCTGGGCGGTCTCCCGGGCCCGGCACACGCTGGAGCTGTAGACGGCGTCGACGGGAAAGCGGCCCAGGGCCTCTTTCAGCGCTAGAGCCTGCTGGCGGCCGGTCTCGTTGAGGCCGATCTCCTGCCGTCCCATGATGCGCCGGTCGCGGTTCCAGTCGGTCTCGCCGTGGCGGACCAAGAGCAGTTTCAGCATGCCTCCATTTAACGTCGCGGGGCCCCGTGAAGAAAGGAAAAATTTTCTTTTCAGGGGTTCGAGAAACGTGATCAGATGGACCCATGTTGCAAATCAACCGCCAGGTCCTGCCCAACGGCACCACTCTCCTCCTCGTCGAATGCCACCAAGCCCCCGTCGTCTCGATCAATTGCTGCGTGCGCGTGGGCTCTCGCTACGAGACCGACCAGGAGGCCGGCATTTGCCACCTCATCGAGCACATGTTGTTCAAGGGCACCGAGCGCCTCGGGCCCGGCGAGGTCGCCAAGCGCATCGAGGCCAGCGGCGGCGACGTCAACGCCTACACCAGCTTCGACGAGACCGTCTATTACTGCACCCTCGCCAGCCGCCACTTCGAGGCCGGCCTGGACATCCTCTCCGACGCGGTGCTCAACTCGGTCTTCGACCCCGACGAGCTCGCCCGCGAGAAGGAGGTCGTCATCGAGGAGATCCTGCGCAGCAAGGACAGCCCCAGCAAGGTGCTCTCGGAGGCGCTCTTCGAAAAGGCCTTTCCGACCCACAATTACGGGCGCCCGATCATCGGCTTCAAGGAGACGGTGCAGGGCTTCCCCCGCGAGAAAATCCTCGACTTCTACCGCTCCTGGTATGTCCCGGAGAACATGGTCGTGGTCCTAGCCGGCGACTTCAAGACCGAGCGGGCGCTGGAACTTTGTCGCGGAATCTTCGGCCAGCTGCCCTCCCGCCCCACGCCCCGCGGCGCGGGCGCGCCGGAGGCGCCGCAGACCGAGGCCCGTTCCGTCGTCCTCACCAACCCCATCCAGGGCAGCACGATGATGCTGGGCTACCACGTCCCGGCCCTCGACCATGCCGATATCCCCGCCCTGGACATCTTGAGCCACATCCTGGGCGAGGGCGAGAGCTCTCGCTTCGAGCTCAATATCAAAGAACGCAAGGGGCTGGTGAACTCGATTTATTCCTACGTCTATTCTCCGGCCGACCCCGGCCTCTTCGCGGTGGGCTACAACCTGCCCGAGAAAAACCTCGCCAAGGCGACGCTGGCGGTGATGGAAGAGATCTACCTGTTCAAGGACAAGAAGCTCGACCACGACGAGCTGGCCCGGGCCAAGATCAACATCAAGAGCGACGCGGTCTACGAAAAAGAGACGGTCGAGGGCCTGGCGCGCAAGTACGGCTACTTCGAGACCATCCTCAAACAGTACCAATTCGACGAGCACTATTACCAAAAGATCGACGCGGTCACCCCCGACGACGTCCGCGAGGTCGCCGCCAAATACCTCAAGCCCGAGGGCCTGAACATCGGCCTGATCTACCCGCAGGACTCGAAGCGGAAGATCGTCGCCCAAGACCTCCTCGACTGGGCCCGGGTCCGCAAGCCCGCCAAGCGCCCAGCCAAGAGGGCCGCCGACGAGGTGCACTATCTGAAATTGAAGAACGGCCTGCGCCTCATCCTGAAAGAAAACCACAACGTCCCCACGGTCGTGATCCGCACCGCCCACCTGGGCGGCCTGCGCGCCGAGACGCCCAAGACCAACGGCATCCACGGCCTGCTCGCCCAGCTTTGGGGCAAGTCCACCGCCACCCTCGACGCCGAGGCCATGGCCCGCGAGGTGGAGATGATCGCAGGCAGCATCCAGGCCTACAACGGACGCAATGTGACCGGCATGAAGGCGGATTTCTTGAGCGAGAAGATGCGCGACGGCGTCCAGCTCTTCCTCGATGCCCTGCTGCACCCGCGCTTCGACAAGCAGGAGCTGGAGCGCGAGCGCCAAAACATCCTCGAGGCCCTGCGCCGCGAGGAAGACCAACTCGCCTCCCTGGCCTTCAAGCAGTTCCAGCAGCGCCTCTTCCCCAAGCACCCCTACGGCATGTCGCTCTTGGGCAACGCGGCCAACGTCCGGCGCTTCAAGGTCGGCGACGTCAAGCGGGCCTTCGGGGACAACCTCGACCCGCGCAATCTCGTGATCAGCGCGGTGGGCGACTTCGATTGGGAGACCATAGCCGGCCTGCTGCGCCCCGCCCTCGAGTCCATCCGAGGGCGCCGCAGGGGCTTCAAGCCGCCCAAGGTCGACCCGGCGCCGACGGCGATCCAGACCGTCGAGAAGACCAAGGACAAGTTCCAGGCCCACCTGGTGCTGGGCTTCCGCGGCGTCAGCTACGCCGACAAAGACCGCTATGCCTTGGACGTGCTCAACAACATCCTCGCCGGACAGGGCGGACGCCTCTTCATCGAGCTCCGCGACAAGATGTCGCTGGCCTACTCCGTCACCTCGCTCAGCCAGGAGGGCGTCGAGCCCGGCTATTTCGGCGTCTACATCGCCACCGAGCCACGCAAGGTGAACACCGCCATCGAGGGCATCCTCCGCGAGCTAAATAAGGTGACCGAGGAGCTCGTCGCCCCCGAAGAGCTCGAGCGCGCCCAGCAATACATGGTCGGGGCCTACGAGATCGACCTGCAGCGCAACAGCACGGTCGCCACCCAGCTGGCCTTCAACGAGATCTACGGCCTCGACCGCCGCGAATGGCTGCTCTTGCCCGAGAAGATCCTCCGCGTGACGCGGGAGGACGTGCTCAAGGTGGCGCGCAAGATCCTCAAGCTCGACCGATACATCCTCTCGGTCGTGAAGCCCTAATTTTCTAAAGACAGCCCCCCGCCTTTTCCCTTAGAATTTCTAGAGCAGTGGGAGGCCTTATGCGCGCAAGAAACGTCGTAATTTTCGTCGCGCTGTGGCTGGCCGCTTTCGCGCTTTGGCCGGCCGCGGCCGAGGCCAAGTGGCAGACCTTCACCCCCCCGGAGGGCGGGTTCAGCATCGCAATGCCGGGGAAGCCGCAATTGACGCAATCCGTCCACAAGAGTTTCGTCGGCGCGGTCAAGGAGAGCACCTATACGATCAAGGCCGGGGGCGTCACTTACAGCGCCTCCTATTCCGAGCTGCCGGGCATCGCGGTGACGCTGGGCGGCAGCCGCACCATCTTCAACAAGGCCAAGGATGGGTTACTGAAGGAGGCCGGCGGTTCTGAAAACGCCTTCAACGAGATCAGCCTCGGCAAGAGCGAGGGCCGCGAGCTCAGCTTCACCCTGAACGGCGGTGGCGCCGGCAAGGCGCGCTTCTTCCTGGTGGACAAGCGGCTCTACGTGATCGTCGCAAGCGGTCCGACGGGCGCCGCCGCGGGCATCGGCAAATTTTTGAATTCGTTTAAATTGCTTTCATGAGGTTTATATCATGCACCGCATCTGCGTCTTCTGCGGTTCCAGCGAGGGTGATAACGAGATATATCGCAAGGCCGCGGAGGAGCTGGCGGGCCTGCTCGTCCGGGAAAATATCGAGCTCGTCTACGGCGGCGCCCAGGTGGGCTTAATGGGGCGGATCGCGGACGCCGTCCTGCAGCGGGGCGGCCGGGTCACCGGCATCATCCCGGGCGCCCTCTTCCCCAAGGAGATTCCGCACCAGGGCCTCACTCAACTATTGGTCGTGGACTCGATGCACGAACGCAAGCGCCTGATGTACGAATTCTCCGACGGATTCATCGCCCTCCCCGGGGGCCTGGGCACCTTGGACGAGCTCTTCGAAATCCTCACCTGGGGACAGCTGGGCCTACACGGCAAGCCCTGCGGCCTGCTCAACGTGGCGGGCTATTTCGACGAGATCCTCGCCTTCCTCGCGACGGCCGAGCGAAGGAAGTTCCTCAAGCCCCAGCACCGCAAGCTTTTGCTGGATGACGCCGACCCCGAGGCGCTGCTGGCCAAGATGCGGGCCTTCCAACCCCGGCCTCTCAAAAAGTGGATCCGTAGCCAAGAGACTTAGTTTCTGTCGACAAACCACCAATGGCCGGACCGAGCCGCCAGAGAAGGAAGGACGATTGACATTTTCTTCAAAATGTCTTTATTTCTTAGACATATTTAAGGGAAGTCTATGAACGCCTCGATCGTCGATTTGAGATACAAGACCAAGGCCATCCTCAAGGCCCTCGAAAAAAACGAAAAAATCCAAATCCTATACCACGGCAAGGTCAAGGGAACCATCCTCCCCCCGCGGCCCAAGGCAGCCGGAAAGGTCTCGTCCCATGCCTTCTTCGGCCTGCGGAAGGGTAAATCCCCCCGCCCCGACCAAACCATGGACCAGCTGAGAGGCGGCCGTTTCCGTGATCTTTGACACCGATATCTTCATCTGGGTGCAAAGGGGAAATACCAAGGCGGCCAAGCTGATCGATGAGACCCCCGAGCGATATCTCTCCGTCCAAACCTACCTCGAACTCTTGCAATGCGCCGAAAACAAGTCTCAACAGCAGGTGACGCGGCAGTTTCTCTCCGAATTCGGGTTCAACGTCCTTCCCCTGTCCGAAAATATAGGGCATCGTGCCCTCGTTTACATCGAGGAATACGGTCTCAAGTCTGGATTGCGGGCGGGGGATGCCATTATTGCCGCCACCGCCGTCGAAAACCAATTACCCCTTGCCACGGGCAACAAAAAGCACTTTAAATTCATCCAAGAACTGAATTTGCGAATATTCAGACCGTAGTCCAAAGGAAAACCCATGCTGAAACTGACCGACAAAGCTAAAGAAAAGATCCGCGGCCTGCTGAAGGAAAAAGACCCGAAGAGCTGGGGGGTCATGCTCCCCGACCAGGCCGGCACCTACATCCACCTGCCGCTGATCGACCTGGCCACCCTGCCCTCCATCGACGACGTGAAGTTCGTCGAGGACCTCAAGCTGGTCGTCGACCGTACCTCCAACGACGAGATCGAAGAAATCGCCGTCGACTACCTCGACGGCGGGGTGCTCTCCGGCGTCTTCGAGGTCAAGGTGCAGAAGCCCGCGGCGGCCGGGGCCGGCAGCCTCGACACCAGCAATCCGCAGGTGCGCAAGATCCTCGAGGTCCTCGAGAAAGAGATCAATCCGGCGGTGGCCAGCCACGGCGGCTACACCAAGCTGCTCGACTATCGCGACGGGAAGGTCTACCTCTTCATGGGCGGCGGCTGCCAGGGCTGCCACGGCGTCGACCAAACGCTCAAATACGGAATCGAAACGCGGCTCAAAGAAGTCGTGCCGGAAGTCGTGGCGGTCATCGACCAGACGGACCACGCGGCGGGGACGAATCCGTATTTCACCGCCGGGCACGGGCACTGAGCGTAGGGGCGAACACAAGGTTCGCCCCTACCAATTCAACCCCTCCAGCGGACAACCCTCGCACTTCGGCTTGGGCCCACAGAACTCCTTCCCCACGGACACCAAGAGGGCGTGAAACTCATTATAATGCTCTGCCTCGGCCGGGACGTGATCCGTCGCCAGCTCCTGCAGCTCGTCGTAGCCCGCCTCCTCCGGCGCCAGGAAATGCCGCGTGAAGACGCGGTAGGTGTAGGCATCGACCACGAAGATCGGGTGCCCCAGGGCGTAGAGCAGGATGCTGTCCGCCGTCTCCTTGCCGATGCCCTTGACCGCCAGCAGCTCCTCCCGCAGGCGCTCGGTGGGCCGCGCGCGCATCCGCTGGACGTCGCCCGCGTAGCGCTCCTGCAAGAACTCCAAAAAGGCCTTCAAGCGCCTCGTCTTGACGTTGAAATAGCCCGCCGGCCGGATCTTCTCCGCCAAGGCCGCGTCGGAGAGCCCCAACAGGGCCGACAGGCTCAGCAAGCCCTCGCGCTTCAAGTTCTCCAGGGCCTTCTCGACGTTCTTCCAGCTGGTGTTCTGCGTGAGGACGGCCCCGACCATCACCTCGAAGGGCGTCTCGCCCGGCCACCAATGCTGCGGGCCAAAGCGGTCCAGCAGGCGCTGGAACATCTCGGCAAAGATTTTTTTGGATTTTGTGCCCAAGACGTGCTCCGATATCCCCATGCAGGCCTTCTCGCCCGAAGAGATCGAAAACTACCGCAAGCTCTTTCCCGTGACCCGCGACTGGATCTATCTCAACCACGCCGGCGTCGCCCCGATCAGCCGCCGGGTCGCCGAGGCGGTCGAGCTCTTCAACCGCGAGGCCCTCGAGCATGGATACACCCAAGCCGCCCGCTGGCACAAGCGCATCGAGGAGATCCGCGCGACCTGCGCCCGGCTGATCGGCGCCGAGGCCGGCGAGATCGCCTTCGTCAAGAACACCTCCCACGGCCTCTCGCTTATCGCGCGCGGGCTGGGCCTGGGCGAGGGCGACGAGGTCCTGATCAGCGAGGCCGAATTCCCCAGCAACGTCTACCCCTGGATGGCCCTGGAAAAGTCCGGCGTCGTCCTGAAAAAGATCCCCGCCCGGGGCGCCGAGCTGGACTTGGGCCACCTCGAGCGCCTGATCACCGAGAAGACCCGCGTCGTCTCGCTCAGCTCGGTGCAATACGGGAGCGGCTACCGCCTCCCCGTCGCCGAGATCGGGCGGCTCTGCCGCGACACCGGCATCCATTTCATGCTCGACGCCATCCAAAGCCTGGGCGCCTTCCCCCTCGACGTGGACCGCGACCGGGTCGACTTCCTCGCCGCCGACGCCCACAAGTGGCTGCTCGGCCACGAGGGCATCGGCCTCCTCTACGTCCGCAAGGCCTTGATCGAAAAGATCGAACCGGCGCTTTTGGGCTGGAACAGCGTCGTCCAGCCCCTCGACTTCGACCGCGTCCACTTCGAGCTGCGCCCCGACGCCGGGCGCTTCGAGGAGGGCAGCCACAACGGACTGTCGATCTACGGCCTGGGCGCCGCGGTCGAGCTGCTGCTCGAGGCGGGCGTCCCGCGCATCGCCCAGCGAATCCTGGCCTTAACCGACCGACTGATCGCGGGCCTGCAGGAGCTGGGGATGGAACTGGCCTCCCCCCTCCACGAGGCCCAGCGCTCCGGGATCGTCAGCTTCCGCCTCCCGGGGGATCCGGAGGGCAAGGCCCGGCCCGCCCTGGAGCGCCGCCTCCACGCGGAGCGGGTCTACGCCACGGTGCGCCGCCGCGGCCTGCGCCTCTCCCCCCACTTTTACAACACGATGGAAGAAATGGACCGCGTCCTGGCCCTGATAAAAAAGATTCGACATTCCGCGTCCTAACCCACTATCTATAAACCTTCTTATGAAGCGTCTTTGGGTTCATCTCGTCCTTTGGCTCAGCTTGCTGAGCCCCGCCGCCGGCCAGGCGGCCTTCCCCTTCGACAACCCCCTGCTCCCCGGCGGCAACGGTAGTAATGCCACCCCCGCGCCCCAGAAGAAGGCCCTCACCGAGGCGGAGGTCCGCACCCAGCAGGAGCGCAATGCCCAAGAGCTGGAGCAGGCCAAGCAGTCCCTCTCCCAGCTCGCCGAGAGCGCCCCCCAAGTGGAAAACCGCTATCTCAACGATCGGATCCAACTGCTGGAGAGTCTCGACCTGATCTACGGCGACCTGCTGGAAGCCTTCGCCTCGCAGAAAAAAATCCTGGCCCGCACCGCGGCCTTGGAGTCGGAAGAAAACCAGTGGAAAAGCGGAACCCTCCCCAAGGATTTCGCCGTGGACTTCAACAATCTCGACCGCCTGCGCGGCCAGGAGGTGGAGGCCAAGAAGAACCAGCGCAACCGCGAGCAGATCTACAAATCCCGTCAGGAGGCCGCTGAGGAGGCGAAGAAGGATTTCCAGACCGCCGAGCAGGAGCGGCGCCGCGCCAAGGAGGCCGTCGAGACGGCCAAGGACGGCGCGGAGCGAGCGGCCCTCGAGCCCGCCCTCGCCTTGGCCCAGCTCAAGAGCCGCCAGGCGGAGCTGCGCCTGGCGCTGCGCGAGCTGGAGTTCGAGGTCGCGAAAAACTACCGAGTCTTTTTCCAAAAGCAGCAGACGCTCAACGCCCTGGAGATCTCCTACCTCGAGAAGCGCGTCCGATTTGGGGAAGAGGACCTCAAGCGCGAATTGAACCTGCTAAACGCCGAGTCGGAAAAACTCTCCCAGCTCCTGGAGCGGCAGCAAAAGGAGCTCCAGGCCGCCGCCAAAGAGTACGACCGAGCCCGGAAACGCCTCGATGAAAACGCTTCCCCCGCGCCGGCCCTGATCGAGGAGGTCGAGGCGAAGCGCCTCGCCCAGACCGCCTTGGAGCAACAGGGCGAGCTGCTCAACGACCGGCTCAAGCGCCTCAAGGAGTTGGAGGAGCTTTGGAAGCGCCGCTACCGTCTGTTGAGCGGCAAGACCGACCGACCGGAGATCGCTGCGTGGCAGCCGCAGACCCGGCAATACCTCGATCAGCTGAGGCGCGACGAGGAACTGAGTAATCTGCGGCTCAACTCCTTGCGGAACAGTCTGGTGGAAAATGAGGAGAAGGCCCGCGCCAAGGGCGAAGCCGATCCCGAGGCCAAGCGCTGGCTGCAGCAGCAAAGGGAGGCCCTCCAGCGAAACATCGACACGATGCAGGACCACCTCGCCTCCCTAGCCCTGACCCGCAAGCTCTACGAGAAGTTCCTGGCCGAACAGGAAACCCGTTACGCCCAAGTGAGCTTCTCGGACCGGATGTCCCGGATTTGGGAGCGCTTCCTCCACGTCTGGAACTACGAGCTCACCTCGGTGGACGACAGCCCCATCACCGTCAGCAAGGTCTTCTTCGCGGTGATCCTGATGGTCTTCGGTTTCATGCTGGCGAGGCGTCTCAGCGGGATGCTGGCCGATCGCGTCCTGCCGCGCTTCGGCGTGACGCCGGGAGTGGCGGCCGCGCTGCGCAAGCTGACCTTCTATTTCCTCATGCTGCTCTTCGTCCTGACGGCCTTGCACCTGGTGCGGGTGCCGCTGACGCTCTTCGCGGTGCTGGGCGGCGCTGTCGCGATCGGGGTCGGCTTCGGCAGTCAAAATTTGATGAACAACTTCATCAGCGGCCTGATCCTGCTGATCGAGCGCCCGATCAAGGTGGGCGACATCATCGAGACGGACGGCAACGCCGGCGTCGTCGAGCAGATCGGCGGCCGCAGCACGCAGATCCGCACCTTCAACAACATCCACATGATCGTCCCAAACAGCGCCTTTTTAGAAAAGGCCGTCGTCAATTGGACCCTGTCCGACAACATGATCCGCTCGAGCATCCGCGTCGGCGTGGACTACGGTTCAAACACCCGGCAGGTGGCCGACATCCTCAAGAAGGCCGCCTCCGACCACGGCAAGGTCCTCCAAACGCCCGAGCCGATCGTCCTGTTCAGCGACTTCGGCAACGACTCGCTGGTTTTCGATCTGTTTTTCTGGCTGAAGATCCAAAACTCCCTCGAGCGGCGCCTGGTCGAGAGCGACCTGCGCTTCATGATCGAAGGCGCCTTCAGCGAGGCGGGGGTCAACATCGCCTACCCGCAGCGCGACGTGCACCTCGACACGGTCAAGCCCTTGGAGGTGCGGGTGGTGGGGGGCGACGGCGCCAAACATTCTTAGTTTCAAACCCGCTCGCGCGGCCGATTCTCAGTTAAGCTCCGAGCATCCGCCGGGCCAAGATCCGCAGCAGGGTCTTGGGCAGGTCGCGGAAGTCCGCGCTTTGGTAATGGTCTCCGTAAACTCGCGTCACCGACTCGGTTCCCGCGCCGACCCCGACGCCCACGACCTTGACGCCCGCCGCCTCCAGATCCTTCACATAGGCTGCCGTCGTGTCCACGCCCATCCCATCGGTGACGACGATGACGGTCTTCTCCTCCGCCTCCTGGCCGGCCAGCAGCTCCGCGGCCAGTTTGAGGCCCGCCAGGTCGTTGGTGCCGCCGCCACCCGCCGACTCCAGCTCGGCCATCAGGGCGTTTTTTGCCGCCTCCGACCTTTCCAGGTCTTGAAAATCCTTGTGGAGGTTGGGCGTGTCGCTGAAGCCCGCCACCACGTGGTCCACCCGCAGGCCTTCGAGGACGTGCAGAAAGAGGGCCACCGCCTGAAGCGCCGGCGCCTGCGAGTCACCCTTCATCGAGCCCGACTCGTCGAGGAGCAGGACAAACTTATGGGAACGCCGCGTGGGAAACTTCTTTCGCAAGAAGAGCTTTAAGTCGCCTTCGGAAAATATCCCGGCTTCGTTTTTCACAAGGGTCTCCACCGCCTTGCGCACGTCGAGTCGCGGTCCGGAGACATAGTGGCCCCGGTAGTCGAAATCGGCGTCCAGCCGCAGGACCTGGCGCAGCAACTCGGCCAGCTGCGCGGCGACGCCCGACACCGGGTCGAAATAGCGCCGCCAGGGGTTGTTGTCGTAGAAGGCCTCGCGGTTCGCCTTCCGAATGCCACGTTCCTGAAGCAGGTCGGCGACCGTCTTCTCGCCGTAAGGCTTGAAGTCCGACTCGCGGTAGGGAGACGCGCCGGCGCCCAACCCCGCGCCCTCGCCACGACGCCGCGCCCGCTCCACCTGCTCGCGGCGCCGCCCGGCGGCCTCGCGGGGCTCCAGCCGTTCCGCCAGCCGGCCCGCCCGCCGCTCCAGCAACTCGCGGGCTTCGGCGCTTAAATCCTCCGCGTCGATCCCCGGGACGGGGCGGCCTTCGCCCACGTGGCCTTCCCGCAACCTTTCCTCCAGAACTCCCAGGGAGACCTGATAAAATCGCTCATAGCTGGGGAGGATTTTCTCGCGGACGAGGGCGTAGACCTCGTTTTGCTTGGCTAAGACCTCCTTCTCCTGAGGATGGTAGAAGTGGGGGTGCGTCCCCCAGATGCGGCGGGCCACCGGCTCGAGGGATTCCAAGGCCTCTCGCACCTCCGGGAGGTCGATGCGCCCGGTCACGCGACCGTTGGCCCAGAGCTCGAGAAAGCCCAAGGCGAATTGCTCGTGCGGCAGCTCGCCCAGCGGGGGCAATGGCGACGGTTTCGCCGCGGGATCGGCCTTGGTGGGCGGGAAGAATTTCTCGTAAAGGGAAGCGAAGTCGCCGCGGGCCCCGGGGAGGCGGGCCAGGGCGTACTCGTTGACGCGCGGGTCTTCGAGGCAGTTGGCGAGGAGGTGGCGCGAACGCTTTTCGAAGAAAAAGCCGTCGCCGACGCGGCTGACGGCGCCGTGACCGCCCTCGTGGAGGGCGATGGCGGCGATTTGGCCGGGGCTCAGTTCCCCTGCCGCCAAGGGGTTGACCCACATCTCGCCGGTATCCAGGTTGAGGGCCGCCAAGTCGACCTCGCCCGTAAGATCGACGAGGACGCGGATCCGTTTCATGGCGGCGAGGCTTCCGAGGTTCTCGAGGGTCCGGCCGTGTTCGCTCATGAAGGCGTCGATGCGGGCTTGGACTTCCTCGGTGGCCGCGGCGGCCTTTTCTTCCAAACGCTTTTGTTCCGTGGCCGGAAGCCGCGGCGCTTCGGACGATCGCGCCTTGCCCTTGCGCTCGAAGACCGAGTCCAGGGCGACGCCCGGCAGTGCGACGGCGGCGAACCAGCGCGCCGTGCCCATCGCCGGCGAGACGCGGGCCGGCAGCGGATGGGCCGCGGGGCTCGGCCGGTGCCGCGGGCTACGGGGGCCCTCCGGTCCCCCCGAACTTCCGCCTCCCCCCTGCGTCCGCGGCGGTGTGGGCGCCCGGCCGGGGGCGAGAGCCGCGCCGACGATGGCCTCGAGCTCCTCTTGCGAAAAGGCGTCGCGGATAAAGATCTTGCGGAACTTGTTCTCGAGCGCGAGCGAGTGGCGCTTGCGCCCACCGTTCATCCCCGCCGGGTTCTGCGTGAGAACCAGGCGGAACTTGGGATGGGCCTTCACCGGCGCCTCGCGGCCGTTCTCGCTCACGACGATCATCCGGTCGTCGTCGAAGACCGAGTTGAGACGCTCCAGGACCTCCGCCGGGATCAGGTTGGCCTCGTTGAGGATCAGGATGGCGCCTTCCTGGAGTGCTTTGAGAAAATAGCCTTCTTGGAAGATAAGATTGCCCGCCTCGTCCAAGCTAGGCATCCCGATCATCTCCGAGGCGCTGTGATCGGGAGAGCCCGTCACCTCGATCACGGGCTGATTCAAGAGCTTGCCCAGCCACTTCGGGATCGCCGACTTGGAGAGGGCCGGCGGGCCCTCGATCAGGACGTGGTCGCCGCGCCGAAAGGAGTCGAGGACCTTCTGGGCGTACTTGACCGTCGTCGGCACCGGCACCAGGTCCTCCCAGTGGGCGTTGCTCTGCAAGGACCGTTCGGAAACGGCCCCGACGGCGCCGCGGTCCCCCTCCACCTCCGCGAAAAACTCCTCGGCCCCTATGGGTCGATTCAAGTAATCCGGCACGACATGCTCTCCGCGAGGCAACGCCTGCGCCAAGGCCTGGACGGCCTTGGCGTAGTCCTCCCCGTTCAACCCATCCAAGACCTCCGCCTCGAGGGCCGCGACATAAGCCTCCATCCCCAATGCCGACAACTGAAGGGGCAGGCCCCCGTGCCTGGCTTCCCCTGCAGAAACCCCAGGGGTGGCCGGCCCCTCCCAAAAGTCTTTCCCTCTCCCTTCCACCTCCACAATTCGGCGCGCTACGCGCTTCAAGGTCCGCAAGGTCACCCGCTCCCCGCCCATGGCGATCTTCAAGGCGTGCAGGACCGCGGGCAGGGACTCCGCGCTTCGCGGGCTTAATTCCTTGTACTCCGTCGCCAAGAAGGCCTGCTGCTCCTCCACCGGCATGGGCTGGACAAAGATCTTCAGCCAGCGGTTGCCGAAGCTGCGCTCGGTGGCCTTGCGCCCCGCGTAGCCCTCGGGGTTGCCGGTGGCGAAGAGACGGAAGTGCGGGTGAACCTCGATCGCGACCAACTTGCCGCCCTGGCGGACCGTCACTTTGCCTGCCTGAATCTGCTGGATGAGATCGTTCTGCGCGACCAGGAAGGCTTCTGACGCGAGATTCGCCTCGTCCCAGACGACCCAGGCGCCGTGCCTCATCGCCTGGATCATCTTGCCGTCGCGCAGGACGACGCGGCGCTTGCCTTCAGCATCGCGCTCGATCTCAAAATGGCCGTAGAGCTGAGCGGCGTCGGTCTCGCGGTTGAAGTTGAGTCGAAGGAGAGGCGTGCCGGTCAGGTGCGCAAGGTACCGCAGCATCGCATTCTTCCCCGTCCCCGTCTCGCCCATCAGGTAGACCGGGAGCCGCGCCAGGATCCCTCCGACCAAGCCTTTCAGGGCCTGGGCGGTGGAACCGCCGAGAAACAGCCCTGCCTCGCCGGGCACATAGGCCGCAAGGCCCTGAGCCCCGGGGCCCTGAGCCCGCCAATGCGGGAGACCCCGCTCGATTTCGGCCAACTCCACCGCCGTCGCTTCCACGACATCGGATTGCTTGCGCGCCAGCTCTTCCGGGATCAGCGTCCGAGCTCGGTGCGCCACAGCCTTCAATTCTCGGTCCCATTCGGGAAAGAGCTGATTCAAGGCCCGTAGGGCCGGGAAACCGACGGCGTCCCACTCGTCCCGCAGCGCTCCCAACAGGACTTTCTTCGCCGCCTCGCTGCGAATGCCGCGCTCGGCCATGCCCCGCGCGGCCGCGGCGCGATCCCAAGGCATGTCCTGGCCTGCCTCGAGCAAGAGTCCTTCGATCTTGGGGGCATCCCAGGCCAGGGATACGAGGATCTCCCAGGCCTCCTGACGGTCGTCGGGATCGCCCTTGTGGAGAGCGTCCTCGAGGAAGGACTCCACCTCCGGCACCCGCTCGGGGCTACGGCTCAAGGCACGCGCGGCGGCGAGGCGCACCTTGAAATGGCGGTCCTTGTCGAGGACCTTGAGCAAGGCCGCACGGGCCGCCAAGCTCAACGGTTGCGGAGCGCCCAGGGCTACGGCCATCGCGCGGCGTTCCTCGAAGCCGCGCGCCTTGAGCCGGGCGATCAAAGACCTCTCGACGTCTTCCCCGCCCCAGACTAAGGCGGCGAGGGATTGAGCGGCGGCGACGCGGACCTCCGGGGAGACGTTTTCCAGTCGCTGCAACAGGTGGCGCCGCGCCTCTTCCACCGAGAGGCCCATGCGGCCCAGGGCCTCGGCCGCCGCGATGCCGACCAGGTATTCCGAATCCGTTAGGGCCGCGCGCAGGGCCTCCGCCGCCGGGGCGTGCCGGAGCAGACCCAGGGCGCGGGCGGCGTCGACCCGCTCCTCCACCCGCCCCATCGACCAAGCGACGCGGTCCAGCAGGACTTGGGAAAGCTCGAGCGGCACCGGGAGGCCGAGCTCGACCCAGGCCTCTGCGGCCTCGCGGCGGAGGGCCGAGTTCGGGGCAGCGAACAATCCTTGAATCCCCGCTTGCAGGATCGGCGATTTGAGACCCAAACGCCTCAGGGACCGAAGCGCCAGGCGCGGGATGTCGGTAGAGGTCTGCATAAGGCCGGCGCCCGATTGCACCGGGGTGATCTTGAGACCGCCCGCCAAGACCGCCTCAACCTCGGGGTTGTTCACGCCGAGCTGTCCCAGGGCCTGGATGGCCGCGCAGCGCCGCTCGCGATGGTCCCAACGCTGGAGCCGCGCGGAGCGAAGCAAGTACGGGAGTCCTTGCCGCAGGCCGAATTGGGCGATCCATTCCTCGGGCCAAGGTTTCCAATCCGTCACCGAAGGTAATTTGTCGAGAAAGGCCTCCAGCTCTTCCTGGGGCGCGTCTTTCATGAAATAGCCCATCCAGACATAGAGCGCGACCTGGTGCTCACCGGCCAACGCCCGCTGAAGCTGAACCGGGTCGTGGAGCTCGGGGTCTTGCAGGAGACGGCGGAGGACTTGGCGTTGAGGATCCGGCGCCGGCGGCGGAACAGCTTCCCACTTGGGCAAGGCCCGCAACAGGGATTCGATTTTGATTTTTTGGGGACCCTCGACCGCGGAGAGTCGCTGGGAGAGCTCTTCGGCGAGTATCTTTTGATACTTTTGAAATTTTACAAGGATCTCTTGATCCCAACCCGGAAACAATCGATCCAGGGCTTCGGCGGCGGCCCAATTTCCTTCCAGCGAGGAATAAGGAGCCTCGCCCTCATCTTTGTGCCCAAGAATCTTTAGCAGCGTCTCGCGGACAGCTTCGTCGGCTTGCCCCAGGCGAGCCAGGGCCTTCGCGATGATTTCCCCCTGCTCGCCGGGGTGCCCTTCCCATTGCCAAAGCAGCGCCTCCCTCACTTCCTCACGGTACAGGTTATACCCGGCCAGAACCTGGGCGGCCGGCACCGAATCGAACGAATACCCATAGCGCGCTCGGTTCAGAAGAAATCTTTCCAAGTCCTCGTCGCGGCCTCTCCATCGGAGCAAGGCGCCCGCGGCCCAGATTTTCACCCCTTCCTCCTCCTGGGGATCCTGAAACCTTTCCAGAAGGAAGGGGACCGCTCGGCCGGGGTTCCCCCATCTCGCCAAGGCCTCGGCGGCGTCCAATCGCAGCTGCAGTTCCTGCAAGGTCGGGATCGGGTCCAAATCCCACTCATCTTGTCTCGGATCCTCCAGGATAGCCGAATAGACGTCGCGGACCGCCTCATCCGCGAAACCCATTTCATCCAAGGCCCGCGCGGCCGCCATTCGAACGTCGACGTCTTCGTCGTTTAGGCGCGCTCGCAGGGCCTTCAGGACGGCCTCCTCCGTGGACCCCAAACGTCCCAGGGCCTCGGCGGCGCACATGCGGATGACCGGGTTTCCGTCGGAGCGGAGCTTCTCGACGAGCGCACGCACGACGGCCTCGCTCGCCAAGCCCAAACGGCCCAGGCCGTCGACGGCGTCCTGCGCGAGATCCTCGTCCTGCAACCACTCCAGGAGAAGATCCCCGGCGGCCGGGTTCTTCGAGCGCGACAGCAACTCGATCACGGCCCCTTCCGGTCGCCCCATGCCTGGGAGCATCTCTTGAAATGCCTCTTGGGGCAAACCGCGAAGCACCCGGGACAGCCAGAGGTCCAAGGGCAGCCCCTCCTCGGCCGCAAAATGCGCATAAATTTTTCCAAGATCGGTCGCTTCGGGATCTTCGAGGAGCCGTCGGATGATTTGCCGGAGAGGATCGGCCGCCTCCGTTTCCGAAGCTTCCCATTTCGGCAGGGACCTCAGCAAAGACTTGATCCTTTTTTTCTGCCTTTCATCGGCATCGTCGAGGCGGCGGGAGAGCTCATCTACGAGCATTTTTTGCAAGGCAGCGAATGCCTCCGGAAACGATTGGTCCCAACCGGGAGCAAGCTTGTCCAAAGCCTCGGCGGCGGAGAATCGGACGTCCGGAGCCGTATCTTCCAAGGCCTCTTTTAAGAGGGGGAGAGCGCGCGAATCGCCCAACCCGGCAAGGGCCATGACGGCGGAATGCCGGCTACTTGGATACGAATAAGGGCTTCGGAGAACCTGTTCCCAAAACCGGAAGGTTTTTCGGTGTCCTAACTCGACCAAGGCCATGGCGGCGGAGATTCTTACCTCCTCAACCTCCTCATTTGCCAAGACGCTTTCCAAAAGAGGGACGGCCCGAATATCGCCCGACTTTCCCAAAGCCCTTGCCGCTGAGTTTCGCACGGAAACGTTAGAATCTCTCAAGGCTCGGTGCAGGAAGGAAAACGAATGTTTGGGCCCCAGCTCTCCCAAGGCCTCGGCGGCGGCACTTCTTACTTCCGCATCCTCTTTTTTATTTTCTAAGACGCGTTCTAATCTCCAGATCGCGCGGGTGTCCCCTAGTTTGCCGAAGGCGCGGACAACGGATCTTCGCATGATTACGAAAGCAAACTTATCCTCCAATGCCCGTTCCAGGAGCAGGAACGAGCGTTTGTGACCCAACTCTCCCAAGGCCTCGGCGGCGGCGGCTCGGACATCCAAATTGTCATCTTTCAAGGCTCGTTTCAAAATAGGGATCGCGCGTTTATCCCTCAGCTTGCCCAGAGCCTTGGCCGCCGATACCCGGTAGGGGCGATAATAACGGGTCAAGTCGCTTAAGATCTTTTCCAAATCGGGGAATGCGCGCACGTCACCCAGTGTGCCCAGGGCCTCGATCGCGGCGCTTTTTACGGAATCCTTCTTATCACCCAGAGTCCGCGCCAAGAGCGGGAACGCCCGTTCATCGCCCAGTCCGCCCAGCGCCCTGGCCGCGGCGCTTCTTGCGGAATCCTGATAAATCGGATCGAGGTATGGGTCACCCGCTAAGAGTTGCTCTAAAAAGGCGAAACCCGATTTGATCTGGAATCGCTCGATCCACTCGGCTTTTACCCAGTGAGGCCAAGATAAATGCGACAAAATCTCCGTTATCACCTTTTCGTCCCGAGGAAGGGCTTTGGCGAGCAGCACGTCCAAACCGCAGAGTTTCTCCCGGGCGAAGGTTTCATAAACCTCCTGCACGCTGGTCCTTTTCGGGTCTTCGAGTATTTTTTTAATTTTTTCCCTTAAAGGAGCGGTCGAAGGATCCGCCTGAAAATCCTTCCTTGAGAAATTTTTGCCCGTGAGATCGGCGGCCAATCGGGATATTTCGGGTTGCAGCTTCTCGCGGAGATCGGGATCCGGGCTGCGACTCAAGTAGGCCAGCTCGGCGCCGAGCAACAAGGCTTCGTGAGGCGGCAGCGTTCCGGCTTGGGTAAAAGCCGTGGCGATCAGGCCCCAATGCCTTAGATCGCGCAGGGTGAGGTGGATTCCCGCACCGGCAAAAGTCCGTGCCGTTTCCTGATGAAAGCGCGCCATCTCCTCGGCAGCCGTGGACAGGGCCGGGAAGTTCTTGCGGGAGATGAGAATGAGCTCTTCCTGCGAGAACGCGTCGCGGATAAATATCTTGCGGAACTTGTTCTCCAGGGCGGGCGAGTGGCGCTTGCGGCCGCCGTTCATCCCCGCCGGGTTCTGCGTCAGGACCAGCCGGAACTTGGGGTGTGCCTTCACCGGCGCCTCGCGGCCGTTCTCGCTGACCACGATCATCTTGTCGTCGTCGAAGACCGAGTTGAGGCGCTCCAGGACCTCCGCCGGGATCAGGTTCGCCTCGTTGAGGATCAGGATGGCGCCTTCTTGGAGCGCTTTGAGAAAATACCCCTCTTGGAAGATCAGATTACCCGCCTCGTCCAAACTAGGCATCCCGATCATTTCCGAGGCGCTGTGGTCCGGCGAGCCGGTCACCTCGATCACCGGTTGATGGAGGAGTTTACCCAGCCACTTCGGGATCGCCGACTTGGAGAGGGCCGGCGGGCCCTCGATCAGGACGTGGTCGCCGCGCCGGAAGGAGTCGAGGACCTTCCGCGCGTATTTGACGGTCGTCGGCACCGGCACCAGGTCCTCCCAGTGGGGGTCGCGCCGTAGGGGCCCTTCGGGAAGGGCCCCGGCGACACCGCGGTACCTCTCCGCCTCCGCAAAAAACTCCTCGGCCCTCGCCGGTCGATTCAAGTAATCCGAGACGGCCTGCTCTCCGCGAGGCAGCGCCTGCGCCAAGGCCTGGACGGCCTTGGCGTAGTCCTCCCCGTTCAACCCATCCAAGACCTCCGCCTCGAGGGCCGCGACATAGGCCTCCATCCCCGATGCCGACAACTGTAGGGGCAGGCCCCCGTGCCTGCCCTCCCCTGCAGAAACCCAAAGGGTGGCCGGGCCCTCCCAAAGGTCTTTTCCCTTCCCTTCCGCCTCCGCAATCCGCACCGCCACCCGCTTCAAGGTCCGCAGCGTCACCCGCTCCCCGCCTAGGATGATCTTCAAGGTATGCAAGAGCGCGGGCAGGGACTCCGCGCTCTCCGGGCTTAAATCTTTGTACTCCGTCGCCAAGAAGGCCTGCTGCTCCTCAACCGACATGGGCCGGACAAAGATCTTCAGCCAGCGGTTGCCGAAGCTGCGCTCGGTGGCCTTGCGCCCCGCATAGCCCTCGGGGTTGCCGGTGGCGAATAGTCTAAAATGCGGATGGACATCGATGGTGACGAGCTTCCCGCCCTGGCGGACGGTCACTCGTCCTGTCTGGATTTGCTGAATGAGATCGTTCTGCGCGACTAGGAAGGATTCGGAAGCGAGATTCGCCTCGTCCCAGATGACCCAGGCGCCGTGCCTCATCGCCTGAACCATCTTGCCGTCACGCAGCACGACGCGGCGTCGGCCTTGGGCGTCGCGCTCGATCTCGAAATGGCCGTAGAGCTGGGAGGCGTCCGTCTCGCGGTTGAAGTTGATCCGCAAAAGCGGCGTGCCGGTTTGATGCGCCAAGTACCGCAGCATCGCGTTCTTCCCCGTCCCCGTCTCGCCCATCAGGTAGACCGGAAGCCGTGCAAGGATTCCCCCGACCATGCCTTGCAGGGCCTGGGCGGTGGATCCTCCGATAAACAACTCGGCTTCGCCAGGTATATACGCCGCAAGCCCCTCCGCCTCGCGCCCCTTCGCCTGCCACTTCGGGAGGCCACGCTCGACTTCGGCCAACGCGACGCCCTGCCCTTCGACGACTTCGGACTGTTTGCGGGAGAGCTCTTGGGCGAGGATCTTATTATATTTGCGGAACTCCTGCTGGACCTCCCGATCCCAGCCCGGGAAAACTTGATCCAAGAATCTTTCCGCGGCGCTTGCCGTCTCGTCCTCCTTGAGGGCTTCGATAAGGACGCTTTGGAACCGCTCGTCCGCCATACCGAACTCGGACCATAACCGGAAAACATAGTATGGGTACTCACGCCAATTTCGGAAAACCTCCTCTCTTATCTCCTCGCCCCGTCCGAGACGAAACAACATCTCCGCGGCTTTGAGCTTATCGGTCCAGTTCTTCTGGCGGGAGAATTGATCGGCCAGCCATGCTTCGACCGCTTCTAGGCCCAGCCCCAATGCAACCAATGACGTGGCGGCTTCAAATCGTATGGACTCCTTTTCGTCGTGAAGCCTCTCCAAAAGGCCCTGTTGAAGGGCCTCGGCGATGGGACCTTGTTGAACAGCCTTGACGAGGAAAGTGTGGCGACAACCGGTTATGGCCGATTCGCGTACTCTTGAATCGGCATCTCTCATCTCCGAGAGAAGGTCGTTCGCCATCGAGAGGACCGCATCCCGGACGAATTCGCCGTCCCTCCCCAATTTGTCGAGCCGGGATACGGCGGCAAATCGGTCTACTATTTCCACCCGCTGATTCACTACCACCATGCGCAGCCGTTCTCTCGCCTCCTCGTCGGCAATTCCCAAGTCATCCAGAAGCTTCCATGCGCCTCGGCGCGCTTCGCCAAAGTCCCAATAATCCCCCTCGTTCGATATAAATTCGAAGAGGAATTGACGAGTTTCTCCCTCGTCAGCAAGTCCTAACTTGACCAAAGCTTGAACCGCGATGAATCCCGAAATTCCATGATCGCGATCTATTATGTTACGAAGGCCGTTTTCAACGCCGTCATCGGCAATGCCCAAGTTCCCCAAGGCATCAGCAATCCAACCTTCTGGGACGCCACAATCAATGTCTGACAGCATCTCCAAAAGGATTTGCTTGATTTTTTTGTCGCCTCGACCCACGGTGCCCAATATACTTACCGCATACTCGGCCCCACCCGCGTCGTATCCATGCTCTTCCAAATAGCCCAGCATCCTGGCTCGTAGAGCGCTTCCAACTTCGCCATCGCTTGGAAACATATGAATCAAGAATCTCGCGACATCCACGCAAATGCCTCGATCCGCCTCCTCCAGCATTTTCAGGAGCCGCGTTCGAGCCGCGTGGTTCTTCGATTCTTTCAACAGTCGCAATTCATCTTCGGGTTTCATGGGTTGGAGGGCGGTCAAAACTTCCTCAAATTCCCGCTCTGGCAGCTCCCTGAGCACCCGCGGCAGCCAGGATTCGAAGTTCATACCTTGCAAGGCGGCAAAATGCATGTAGACGGCTTGGAGATTCTCGACCTCGGGATCCGCAAGAATGCGGCGGATGGTTTGACGGACGGGGTCAGCCTCCTCCTGCACATCCTCCCTTGGGAATGTCTTGCCCGAGAGATCGGCGGCCAATCGGGACATTTCCGGTTGCAGCTTCTCGCGGAGATCGGGATCTGCGCTGCGACTCAAGTAGGCCAGCTCAGCGCCGAGCAGCAAGGCTTCGTGAGGCCGCAGTGTTCCGCTTTGGGCCAAGGCTGCGGCGATCAGGCCCCAATGTCCTAGATCGCGAAGAGTAAGTTGGACTCCCGCGCCGGTAAAAGTCCGTGCCGCCTCCTGATGAAAGCGCGCCATCTCGCCGGCGGCGGGGGCTAGGGCGGGGAAACTCTCGCGGGCGAGGAGGGTGAGTTCTTCTTGGGAGATGGCGTCCCGGATAAATATCTTGCGGAACTTGTTCTCCAGCGCGGGCGAGTGGCGCTTGCGACCGCCGTTCATCCCTGCCGGGTTCTGCGTGAGGATCAGCCGGAAGTTTGGATGCGCCTTCACCGGCGCCTCATGTCCGTTCTCGCTCACCACGATCATCCGGTCGTCGTCAAAGACCGAGTTGAGCCGCTCCAGGACCTCGGCCGGTATCAAGTTGGCCTCGTTGATCACCAGGATGGCGCCTTCCTTCAGGGCCTTGAGGAAATACCCCTCCTCGAAGATCAGGAGGCCTGCTTCGTCCAAAGCGGGCATCCCGATCATGTCGGCGCTGGAATGGTCGGCGGAACCCGTCGCCTCGATCACCTCTTGGCCGGAGAGCCGTCCGATCAGGCGCATGAAGGAGGACTTGGAGGTGGCGGGCGGCCCCTCGATCAGCAGGTGGTCGCCGCGGATCAGGGAGTCGAGGGCCTTGGCGGCGTACTTGAGGAAGGTCGGGACGGGAACGAACTCGCCCCAGTCCCGCGCTTCATGTTCCTGGGCCTCGGGTTCTTCCCGGTCTTCCTTCTGCTCCCTGCCTTGGTTTTTTTCCTGTCCGCCACGGTCCAAGAGTCCCGCGTATTCGCCGACCTTCGCCTCGAACTCTTCGCGGCTTGGAGGCTGGGAGACATAGTCTTTGATTTCATAGGTCCCTCGCGGCAAGACCTGGGCCAAGGCCTGAACGGCCTTTTGATAATCTTCGCCATTCAGCCCGTCGAGGACCTCGGCCTCGATCGCGGAAAGACAGGCGCGCATGCCTTGAGGCGTGAGTTGAGGAGAGGCCGCGGCGTCCCCCCTCTCCCATAGGCTTTCCGATTCCATCTCCTGAATCCTCCCCGCTACCAGCTTGAGGGTACGGATCGTTATTTTCTCTCCGCCCAAGACCAGTTTTAAAGCATGCAAGGCCGCCGGAATAACTTCCGCACTCTCCGGACTTAATTCCTTGTACTCCGTCGCCAAGAAGGCCTGCTGCTCCTCCACCGACATGGGCTGGACGAAAATCTTCAGCCAACGGTTGCCGAAGCTGCGCTCCGTGGCCTTGCGCCCCGCGTAGCCCTCGGGGTTGCCGGTGGCGAACAGGCGAAAATGCGGATGGACGTCGATCGCGACCAACTTGCCGCCCTGGCGAACCGTCACTTTACCTGTCTGGATCTGCTGGATGAGGTCGTTCTGCGCGACCAGGAAGGCCTCGGAAGCGAGATTCGCCTCGTCCCAGACGACCCAGGCGCCGTGCCGCATCGCCCGGATCATCCTGCCGTCGCGCAGCACGACGCGGCGATTGCCTTGCTCGTCCCGCTCGATTTCGAGGTGCCCGAAAAGCTGGGAGGCGTCGGTCTCGCGGTTGAAATTGATGCGGATCAGCGGCGTTCCGGTCCGACAGGCCAAGTACCGCAGCATCGCGTTCTTCCCGGTGCCCGTCTCGCCCAGCAAATAAACTGGAGTTCGCGTCAAGATACCCGCCGCTAGTCCTTGCACCGCCTTGAAGGTGGAGGGCGCGAAAACCAGGCTCTCCGGACCCGGAATGTGGAAAATAATGGGATCTTCGTTTCTTGATCCGTCCGTGAGGCGAGGATTCCAAGAGGAAAGTTGGGCCAGAAGATATTTCGACGACAACGCCTCCCCTTGGATCCGGTCGGCCTCATCCCTCGACTCTTCCTGCTCCACGCCCTTCCGAATGATTTTTTGTACTTCTTCCCGCATTTCCTCGTTGGCAAAGCGGTCGGCGTAGACGATTCGCAGGCTCTCTTCCATCGACAGCGCCGTGTTCTTGAGGCTCATCTCGGCGGTTACTTGGCCGGCCAAGAGCAGATCGCGGAGGGTCAGCGGCTCGCCGACCTTGGCGAAGACCGGCTCCAAACGAGCATGGACGGCGGCGAGGCGTTTGGCGTGGCTTTCGGTATCCGGCGCTTTTCCCAAGGCCGTCTCACCGCGGCCCGGCGGCAGGCCGCCCGGGCCACCCGCGCCGAGGAACATCCACATCGGGGCGAGGAGAAGCTGCCTCCCAGCCGCAGAGAAGGCTTGCGGCGCGGCGGCTTCGGGATCCTCCGCGCTATCCTTCCGGGAATTCGCAATCGTAATATCCGCTTTCTGCTGAAGTATCCGAAAGCCGTGATTCAGCGCCCCCATCTGCGCCCCGCCGAAGCCGCTGACCAAGGTGATCTCGCGGATCTGATCGGCGCCGAGGGCCCGATGATGGCCGTCAAGGCCCTGGCGCAGTTGGGCGTCGAAGAGCTCCTCCCCCGTCTCCGCCGCCGTGTCCTTGGCCAAGTGGCCCAGGCCTTTCGCGCCTTGCTGGGCATAGCGGTGGAACAGCTCCTTGCCGAGGTTGCGCGAGACTTGCGCGGAGCCGCCGCCCATCGACAGCGGGCCGAACAGGCTCATCGCCGCGCCGGTCGTAAGGCTGTCCTTGCCCCAGGCGAGCAGGGTCTCGGGTCCCTGCCGGACCTCGCCCGTGCCGAACGCCACCGCGTTCTCGGTGGCGGAGATCGCCATCCCCATCTTCATCCCGTATTCCGCCTTAGAGGCCCACGCCAGGGCCTCCGCCCCCTGGCCGATACGGCGCGCGCCGGCCGCGGTCTGAAGCGCGCCTTGCATCGCGCGACCGGCCCGCGCCGCATTGGCGATCGCTCCGGCGGTGCCCATCCCCTGGGTGACCAACGAGATCGCGGCGATCTCCGCCACCGTTTGGATCAGTCCGATCAGCTGCTCGGTCCCTTCCATTTCCGCGGCCTCCATCGCGGCGAAGAGCCTGCCGTCCTTTTTCAGCTCGCGGTACAGTCCCTTCAGCTCCTCCTCCAGGTCTTCCTTCGCGCGAACCCCGGCCAACCGCCGCAGGCAATCGTCGATCCAGCGGTTGGCCTCGCGGATATCCTCGATGTCCCCCGCGCCGAACCAGCTCGCCACATTCGAGGCCCCGCGCGACAGGGCCTTGTGCTGCTTGTACTGGTACCAAAACTGATGCTTGGTCTTGTGCAGCTCCGAGGAAAGGTGAGAGACCGCCCGCCGCAGCTCCGCCGAATCTCCCTGGACCTCCTCTCCTTCGAGCGGCGGCGGGATCTTCACCTCCGGGAGCAGCGTCTCGCCCATGGCGACGGAGTGCTTCCAGGTATGCGAGAGCTCTTTTAATTGAAGATAGGGGCTTTTGTGCCCCTCCGGCACGGCCTCAAACAATTCCTCCAGGCCCCGACCGACGGTCTTATGCTCCAGCCATCTCCAGGCCTCGGCGAGGGGTCCGAAGTCCGAGCCGGGCTTCGCCGGCAGCGGCGCCGCCAAGAATTCCTGGACCCGCCCGTTGAGCCAGCGCAGGCCCGCCTCGTCGCGGACGTTTTCGGTCAGCGAAAGCAGGCGCTCGGTCTCGGCCATCAGATACAGGCGATGGGTAGGGCCGGAGTAGGCGTTATCGACCCGCCAGTTGTCGGAATCCGCCGCCAAAAGCCAGAAGCGCGCCAATCGGGTCCGGAGTTGGGATAGGGGATCGGCCTTTTCGCGATGCGCCGCCTCGATTCGCGCAATACCGCGGATCTCCTCGGGCTTAATCGTCCTTTCCTTGGACACGAGCGCGCGCACCCGCTCGGGGTGATCGTGGTATTGGGTCCCCGCACCTTGGATCCGCGCCTCCTGCTCGTCGGCGACGGTCAGGATTTCCTCGGCGAGGCGTCCGGCCTCCCGAAGCTCGGCGTCGCTCACGCCCCAGTTGAAATAATTCCACGATGAGATCTGTTTTTCGGATTGGTGCGCGTAGAGACCGCCGATCCCTTGCCGTTCGCCTACCGCGGCGATGGCCTTGCTCAGGTCGGCCCGGATCTCGCGACTGTACTGCGCGGGATCGCCCAGAATGCCGCGCAGCCTTCTCCTGCCCTCCCGGTCGTTCAAGTGGGAGGAGACGAAGCGCTCGGCCGAGACGGCGATCAGGTCGGCCGTCAAACGCCGCAGGGCCGCCGGCGGAGGGTCCTCCGTCTTTTCTCCCCTGCCCTCCGCCCAGAGCCGTCGCAGGAGCGGCTCGTGCTCGGCCTTGCCCAGGACTTGGTGGTAGGAGGCGAGGAGGCTTTGATTGAAGGCGATGCCGTCGACGGAGACTTGGTCCAAAAGCCAATCGCGAAACTCTTCGAAATTATTGGCATGGACCTTGCCCGGGTCGAAGCTCCCCCTCGCGTCCCGAAGCAAAGGGGATACTAAGGGCCCGAGAAGCCTACGCAGCTCGGCGTTCGGATCGGAAACGGAGGCTTGGGGACTTTCGTTCGCCGACCCAAAGGGGCTTGTCTCCATTGGGCGTAAAATGTCCGGCGTCGGAGGATCGCGTGCCTCCGCCTCGGCTCTGGCCCCATGTTCGTGAAATAAGGCTAACTCGTGAAAGCCCATCTCGCGCAGGTGTTGGGATGTCAGTTCCTTCGGCATGGTACTTCCGCAACTCAGCTGGAGGCCCGCTTAGATATGGCCGATGTTTTCCTTGGCGACATTTTTGGGAGGAAAATGGATGTTGAGCACTCCGCTATGGGTGGAATCCGGGAACTTCCCGTCGCGGTAAAGCGAGTCGATCCGCTTTCCGTCGAAGGCATTGGTCGCCTTGTTGAATTCCACGACCTGCTCGGGCGTCCAGCCCGGGTTTTGCCGGCAAAAACGGTGGATGGAGGCCTTGGTCTTGCTGGCGGCGTCGGTGGGGTTGTTGAAAATCAGGCTTTCGATGGGCTGCGAGGCTCGCTCCCACTTGATTTCCTTGCCGCCCCGGTCCTTCCAATGGGTGGACTGAAGCAGCGCGAGCTTTTTATCCTTCGACAGCTCGGGGTGGTATTTGTCCGTCATGAACTCCTTGACGGTGATCTGTTTCGTCTCTCCTTTTTGGTCGATCTCCAGAATGTCTTTGTTGTCGATGGTGCGACGTTCCGTAGCGTTCCAAGTGTCGATTCCTCGAATATTCATTAGTATCGTCCTCCCGTTTTTTTCCGCCGAGGAAACATCCTTCGGCTGTCACGGCTCTATAAAGCAAGCCTTGGGCCAAAAGCGGGAAGGTTAATACTATTAGTAATATCAGCTGGTTAACTTCCAGACCTCACAAGATATTTATAATTTTATAAAACCTTGCGTTCAAATTTTTATATTTTTATAATTTTTCAATAATAATTCAGGTCAAGTTCCGGCGGACCACAACCTTAGTCAGCGAGCTCCGTCTTTCACCGCCCGAAAGGCGGCGAAGGTCTCCGGCTCGAGACACATCGCCCGACCATGCCTTGGCTCTCCCTCCGGTCCCGGAACGGGCGTCCTCAGGGTGGTGCAGGAGCCCCCTGCTGGGGCATGGACGTCGACGAAATAAACAAGCCCCTTTCTAGTGGCATCGCCGGCGGCGACCCGAAGAGTGTTCGGGGAAAGCTGCTGAATTCGCAGAGAGCGACTGTCGAGATCGGCCCCCAAGAGTTCCTCGAGCCCGTACACCAAGGCCTCCTGCTTTTCGCGGAGGCCCAGGGTCTCGGAGCGCCGGTGTAACTCGGCCGTCCTCGCCTCGAGGCGCGCTTCGCGCAGCTTGAGCTCCGGAGTCTCCCGACCGGCCTTCTCTAGGTCGGAGTAGTAGGACTCCCAGTCTCGATGCAGCGCCTGAAAATCGCCGCCGAGCCGCTCGCGTTCTACCGCGAGACGCCGATCGGTCTCGGCGTCCGCCGCCGCCTTTCGCACCTCCGGCGCCAGTCTCGGCCGGGCTCCCTGGACAATGGAGCCTTTCGCGAACAGCTCCTCCAGCTTCTTGAGGCGCTGCGCCGGGGACAGGCTTGAAAACCCCGGAGAGCCTCGCTTGAGGAAATCCTCGACGCTCATCTCTCGAACCTGATCCGTGTTGAACTCGCCGATTCGCAGTTTGTCCTGAAGATCGATGGTCCCGGCGACGTTTCCGCTGTCTTCCAAAAATACTCCGAACCGCGGAGTGGGGGTGTTGGGTAGCGACATGTTCACGCTCCTAAAAATTGGCCTTGGGCGCCGGAAAGGCCGTCGCCCAAGGCAGGGTCCGAGGATCCTATTCGCTACGATTCAATCGCCTTGTCTCGTTCCTTACCGGCTGCCTGATCTCATTTTCCCGGGATTCGTCGATGCATTGATTCAGGAAAATTTCCTTTGTGGCGGGGGCGTTTCCGAAACAATCGTAAGACAATTCTCCCAACACCGCGGTTTGAATTTTGCAGGAATCCAGCAGCGTATCCAGGTAGGCCTCGGCCAAGAATTGACACGAAACCGGTTCGCTGCACCATTTTCGAAGGCAGGAAACGCGCGCTTCGGCGCAGTCAAGCGTCTGCGCGATTCCCGGCACATGGGTATAGTCGGGCGGAGGCGACTCGGCCCCAGGGGGGACTTTTAGGCAAGACGCCGAGAAGCTTTCGCATTTATCGATGCAACCAAGCACCCAACCGAAATGGGGCTGCATCTTTACGTTTTGAAGGTTAGCCGGGACGGGCATCGCCGGATTCGCCTCAACCGCGAGAGGTGCAAAGCACGTTAAGAGAGTCCAAAATACCAGATGGAAATTCGACCGTTTCATTTTATTACCCTCCTTCTTATCGTTTCTCCTCGCCCGGCAACCGAGATTCCTGCGCCGGGCACCTAGGAGTTTTTTTCTTAAAAATTGGCCTTGGGCGGCGGCGAGGCCGGCGCCCAAGGCAGGGTTGGTTCCGCTATCCTATAGATTGGGCAGGGGTTTCTCCTGGGATTCGATGAAATGCTCCATCGCTTGAGCCTGGACGCAGCTCGCTTTGAAGGCGTCCACCTTTACCTTGTAGCCGATGGCGCAGGCGATCAGCTTGTTGGAATCTCCCGCGGCCTGGATTTGACAGAACTGGTTGAAAACGACCCTCTGCATCTCGGCCAAGTCGGCGCAGGTCGCCTTCCCGCCTTGACATTGGTCGGCGCAAGCCACGGCCTTGTCGGCGCAGGTCGAGACCACGACGGAGTCGGCGACGGAGTCTTCCTCGAGACCCGAAACCACGCACTGCTTTCCCTGTTCCCGGCAGGCGCTCGTGCAAAGGGCCGCTTCGCCTGCAGGACTCCCCGTCAATGGCGCCGGAAATTTCGCGTCCACCCCCTCCTCTTGCGGCGCCTCGCTCGGCTGCGGCGGCAATGCTCCGTCGGGGGCCGGTGCCGTCGGCAGCTTTCCTCCCAAGTCCAGGCCCGAATCCTGGTTCGCGTCGACCCTGGGCGCCTCGAAGGAGCCGCCCGTCCCGCCGCTGCACGCGGAGAGAAGAAGCAGGCACAAACCCGATAAAATGATTTTGTTTCCATAGTTCCTTTTCATAACGATCCTCCTTGTCTGAAAAGAATCACCAAAGACCCGTGGCGTCGCCGAAGTCGTCCACCGCGCCGGTGCCCGCGTCGATGCCGTCCTCGACCAGATCCTTCCCCTTGTTGGCGATCTCGTCCCCGGGGCCTGGTACGCTCGGGACGTCGGGTAGGCCGCCCTTGCCCGAGCCGCCCTGCTTGGCGGGCGCCGGCTTGCTGTTGGCGTCGAGCACCTCCCAGGCGACGCGGGTCGTCTGGCCTTTCTCCTCGCGGGTGAAGGAATAGCTGGTGCCGTCGAAGGTGATCTCGTTGAGCAGGCGCCAATCTTCATAACCGTTCTGGGTCTCGGGCTGAGTGACGCGGATAATGTGGTCGTTGCCGTACAAGGCCGTCAGCAGCGCGGTCAGACGCGAGGCGGCCTTCTGCAAATTCGAGCCGAGCACCGTCTTCTCCCAACGGTTGGCGCTGGCGACCGACTGGGCGAACTCGGCGTCGATCCCCTCGAGAAATTTGATGACCTCGGCGCTGGGCGGCGCGGTGAAGGGGGCCTCCTCCTTCTCGATGGCCTTGGCGAGGTCCTTGGCCGAGGAAATCTCGCTGCCGGGGAAGGCCGCCTTGAAGGCCGCCATGGCCTGTTCCTCGCTCACGCCGGCCATTTGCAAGAGGGCCTTCAGGGAGCCGTCCTTCACCTCGGCGGACTCGCCCTCCAGGGCCTCGACGGCCTCGCCTTCCTCGACGTACATCTGCTTGACCCCGTCGATGTTGCCCTCGAGCTCCTCGATCAGCGCGGCGGCCTCCTCGGCGAAGTCCGGGTCCGAGACCAGGTCGGAGACGCGGTCGAGCTTGGCGCTCAATTTTTCGTGCAGCTCCTCGGTGATCCAACCCTTGGCCTCGAGCTTGTCGATCTGCTTCCGGCACTCGTCGCGGCGCTTCTGCAAAGAGGCCACGTCGGTGCCGCCCTCGACGTCCTCCGACCCGCCCGCCGCGTCGACCGCGCCGCCGGCGGCGAACTTCGACTCGATCTGGCCGATCTGCAGGTAGAGACGGGAAAATTCCGCGTCGCGCTGCGCCGGGCTCAAGGATTGGGCGAAATTGATCTGACTTTGAACGACTTGGATCTCGCGGAGCAGCGCGGACTTGCTTTCCTCGGTGAGATCGCTCTGCTCGACCATGGCGACGAGGCTGCTCAGGCGCCCGCGCAGTTGGTCGACGGTCAGCCCGGTCGGCTGCATCTGAAAGGAGCTCTCCTCGGCCGGGGCCTCCTCTTCCAGGGTGAAATCGTAATCCTCGCCGTAATACAGTTCGTCGACGGACGTGGCGGGGTCTTGGTTGAGGGCGTTGGCTTTAGGCTGGGAAACGGTCTGGGTCATGGCGATCCTCCGAATTTGAATTCCAAAGGAGCTCGTGGCTCCGCGGAATACCAAAAGCAAGAGGAGTGCCAAGGAGGGGTGTTTTAAAAAACTTTGTAATTGTCGATAGTTATATTTGCAGGCCTGAGGAAATAATTATAATTTTATAAATAAATTTGTGCATATTTATAATTTTATAAAAATTGAATCGGGATATTTCCCCGCCGCTCATCGCGCGACAAGCCCGCGTATTTCGGGATTGGAAATCCCGGCTCCGAGCCGTAATATGTTCCTGAGCTCGGGAACCGAACTAAGGAGGTCCCATGGCATCGGCGCCTGGACGGGCCCTCTTCGGGTTTCTCATCCTTGTCTCGTTCGCCCTGACCCCCCACCTGAAGGCGGAGCCTTGCACCTTTCCCTCGCAAAAAGCGGTCTATCTGTTTCGTCCGGCCCTGGAATATCAAAGCAGCTTCGACGAGGAGGACCTCTTCGTCCCCGATGAGCTGAAGGACGCCTTTTGGAAACAATGCGTCCCCGGCCCTCATTTCGCCCTCGCCAAGAGCGGCCCCTACTGCCGTCAGGCCTTCGGGGAATGCCAAGACTGGACGATCGCCCGGGCGATGCTGCAGGCGATGACGGAGTGCATCCCGCTGACGAAATGCGATGATTACACCGGAAATCCTCCGCTTGCCGGCGTCTATGTCTGCTCCTACGCCGAGGCCCAGGCCATCCTGACCCAGGACCTACTCGCCGCTAAACCGGCATTGGCGGCCAAGGTGCAGCAGGCCTGCTATCCCCGCGTCAATATTGGGGATCAAGACAAGGCACCGGGGACCTTCAAGGCGGTGGACCCGGGGCTGCTCCCCAAGTCGAGGGGGGATTGAGTCGATTCACAACTCCCGGCCCCGCGGCGCCGATTTATGCTTAAGGGAGCACGCATTTGAAAAGGCTACTTCCATTTTTATTTAGCGCCTGGGTCGTCGCCTGCGGCGGTCTCGCCCCCTCGGGCGGCCCCGCCGGTGGCGGCGGATCCCTGGACGCGCCCGCGATGCCGGCCGCGCCGGCCTCGGCGCCGACCGCCGCCCAACCCGTCAACGGCGCCGGCGGCGAAGGCGGTGGCGAGACGGCTTTTGCCTACCAAGCCGCGCCCGGCTTCCCGGCGGGAAACCCCGGTCCCGACGTCACGCCCGAGGACAAGAAGTTCCACTTCTACATCTTTCCCAAGATCGAGGAATACGAGCAGAAGGTCTTCGCCGGCCCGGTCGAGGCCAGCCTGAAGGGCATTCGAGTCACGGGCACCCTCCAATGTCAGGCGTCGGCCCATGCCGCCCGACCCTGCCAGGAAGGCCTGATCCTGCGCGCGATCGACCTCAAGCGGATGAAGTTTGTGGAGACTCCGATCGACGCCCAAGCGGACGGCCGCTTTGCCTTCCATGCGGAATTTCCCGGCAGCGCCCAACCCGAAGGGCCGGCCAACTTCGAATACTGGCTTTTTTATTTGAATTACAGCCCCGGCTACGCGCCGACCGGGCTGCAATCCCTGCAAGACTGCCCCGCCCCCGGAACGGGCGCGGCGAATTTCTCCTGCCTGCCGGCGTCTCCCGGACCTTTCAGTTGGGGTGTCGGCATGCCATTTGAGAGCGTCGAGCCGAAGCAGGGTCCCCGAGAATTTCATTTTTAGGATTGGGTTCCGGAGATCATTTACCCACTTCCGGCTCCAAGCCCATCTGGGCGAGGCTCTGCGCCAACAGGGTCCCGGCCACCGCCTCGGACTTGGCTTCTTCCCAACCCGCTTCCTCCACCATCGCCCGCGCCTCCATTTTTCGCAGCCGCAGCAGGGCGCGTTTGCCCTGCGGGTACTTCGTGTCCAAGTGGCGCCCGGCGGTCTCCAGCACCTCCGCGACGGACTGATCGGCCAGTCCCAATAATGAGGCCTCGATTTCGGCACAGATGTCCTCGCGGGTCTCGCCGGGCCGCCTTGTCTCCTCGTGCACCAGGCGCAAATACCTGTCGGTCAACAATGCGGTCATGGCGTCGACGTGATCCACGAAGTCCTGAGCCAACCGTTTGATACGACCCTGCAGACGGGGCTCTTGAAAATCCGGATGCGTCAAAAGCTCCCGATAGGCAAGCGAGGTCGCTCGAATTTGCCTCATCACGGTCTTGGGCAGAGCGGCGTAGCCCAAGCCGTGGGCCACGATGTCGTGAAAGTGATGGGGGCCCTTTCCCGACCAGGGAAATTCCATCGGATCCCGGGTCATATGCTCCAGGTAGGGGAGAAGCTCCGCCTCCCCCTCGGCATTGGTCTCCGCGTCGGTGGGCTCCCAGAAGCGGAAACCGTAAGCCTCGGCTTTCAGGCGCCGATTGAGCCCCTCGAGTTCGGGATAACGGACCGTACCGTCGGGGTTCGCGCGAATCCCCCAGCGCCGCGCCAGTTCGGGAAGGTTGACGAAGACCTCGTAGAGGTTGCCCTCCAGAGAGGCTTTCGTGTCGCTCCGGGGATCGTAGTCCTTCGCCCGCGCCGTCCGGAAGGTCTCTCCCGATTCCTCCGTGTCTTCTCGGACGATCTCCCAATGCTCGCCGCTCGGCAGCGTCTTGGTCGCCGTTCCGGCCCGCTCCGTCGCGGCGAAGTCCCGGACTTCGGAAGGCGCCATATCCAAGACGGCCTCGCCGCGATTCGAACGGATCACCTGCACCTGGCTGCGGTCGGCGAGATCCGTAAAGGAGAGCCGTGATTGGGCGATCGGCTCACCTTCCCCGGAAATATTGAGGCCTTCCACGAACTCCTCCCGCATCTTTCTGTCGCGCACGAATTCCCAGAACTCAAAGGTACCGGCCGCGCCTAATCTGCCCTCGCCGATGAAAATGAGCGTCTTCGCCGGGTCCTCCTCGACGACGCGCGCGAGCTCGACGTCGAAGGTGTTGTCGCAGAAGATCCAACCGGCGACGACGATGTCCGCATCACGAGCGGCGGCCACCGCATCTTTCGTCTCGACCGACTCGTCGAAGACGATGCCCCATTCGTTTTCACCCTTGAGGTCGGAGGGTTGGATGCGTAGGCCAAAGCCGGCCAGTCGCCGGTTGAGGGCCCGGCTCAGTCGTCCGTCGCCGGCGACGATCTCCGCCACCCGCGGCTCGTGACCGTGGGTCCTGCGGAAGGCCTCCGCCTGCTTGAGAATGTAAGTCGCCATCGCGTCGAGGAATTCTCGGGTGTAGACCTGGAAGACCGGCGGTCCCGTCTCAGGGTCGCTGACGATCCGAGCGCAGTCGGTTGCGCTTAACCGTTCCCGAGCTTGCTCCGCCAGTTCCTCCACCTCGTGGCGGGTCGGCTCGCGGCCCAGGTCGCCCCGCAGGAATGCGTTCAAGAGCCGCAATGGATTTTCTTGAAGCCCGGATCGGCCCTTCGCCAGCCGCTGCAGTTCCGGCCCGAAGGTAAGCGCCGCAATCAGCTCAGCTCCGGACCCCGTGACAGCACCCTCGGCCTCCGCTGCGCCGCCGCGAAAGATCTTCCGACCGCCGCGCTCCGCCCTGCCGCGCAGGTCCGTCGCGCCGCGGAAGCTCCGCTCCGGGAAACGCGCCGCCAACTCGCCCGAGGCGCCGCCGCCCTCCGTACCCTCGGCCTTCGCCATCAAGTAGAAGTCGACGCCCGCGGCCTCGGCGGCGAGGATCCCTTCTTTCACCGTCCCGCCGCCGCCGACGAAGAGCGCCAGGCCCTGTTTGGCCTTCACCAGGTTGAGCGCGGCGAGCAACGGATCCACCCATTGATTGCGGGCCCCCGCGAACACCAGGTCGTCGACCAGCTCAATCTCGCCCGGGATGGCGCCCTCCTGGATGAAGCCGACGACGCGGAAGCCCCGCTCCCGCGCCAGCTTGTGGACGACCGCCTCCACGCCGTGGTCCGTGCCGCCGGTGATCAACACGGTCTTTTCGGGATCGAGTTCGTCCAACAGACGGCTCGTCTCGCGTTCCACCGTCTCCGCGGAGGCGGGGTATTGTCCGAACTTGGAGGCGCCGGACACCAGCACCGGGGTCCGGTCGCCGACCAGCTCGTTGGCGACCGCCTCCATCGTGTGGATGCGCTTGCCCTTCGCGCGCAGGTTTTTCACCAAAAGATCGCGATGGCGATGCGTCTCTTCCGTCCCCTCGCGCTTCGCGGGAGCGGGATTAAGCTCCTCCAACTGCCGCTTCGTGAGCACCTTTTCGGCGATCTGGTAGCCGTCGTAATACTTGGACAAGAGAAACTCGAAGCCGCCGCCGGGACCGCGCCGGCTGCCGACCACCGTGAAGCCGTCCTCGGTCACATAGCCCACCGGCGGCCGGCTCTCCGCGGACACGCGGTACTCCACCGCCCCGGAGCGGCGGCTCTTGCCGTGGACCCACACGCCTCCCATGGCATCCACGGTCAGCGAGTGCCCGGCCTCCTCCGAACCGTAAGAGGTATCCGCCATCACCCGCAACATCCCCGGGCTCTTGATCGGGCCGGGCAGGTCGCCGAAGGGCGAATGGCCGTTGATCTCGGTGTCGATGCCCGCCGCGCGGAAGTAATCGAGGACCTCTTGGGAGGGCCCGCGGAAATTGCCGTCCTCAAGCTGGCGGAACGGGTAGATGACGCTCTGGTCGTTCATGAAGACGACGCCGCGGCGCCCGCCGCCCGCGTCGGCGTCGGGGTCCCAGATCGCGTCGCCGTAATCCAACAGCGTTCCGGGGATAGTACCGCCCATCCCCTCCGAGACGTAGGCGCGCTCGATGCTTTCCAATTCAGCCCGGCCCCAGGCGTTGAGCTCGGAGACCCAGCGACGCGCGTCGCCGATCTTCTCGGTTCTTCCGGGAACCACGCCCAGATTCGTGGAAGTGACGCCGCCGTGGACGTAGAGGACATTCTTGTCGGCGTGGAGGATTTGGCCCAACCGAAGATATTCGAAAAAGGCGCCGCCCGGGCGGACGCGGTCCACAAAGTCCCGCGCGGCCGCCTCGGGGGATACGGGGCGGTCGGTGAGCTCCTCGAGCTCCAGCCGGTGCCGCTCGAGGGCGCCGGGGTTGCCGCGCGATTCCAACCAATACTCCACCTGCTGCTCGAGGGCGCCGGAGCGCTTCTCCAACTCCGCCTCCGGGAATTTTTTTGCCAACCAGGCCCGGTAGTCCGGGTCCTTGCCCGACTGAATCCGCGGCAGGTCGCGCAGCAGGCCCAGCTTGTTCAAGTCGCGGTTGCCCCACAGCAGAGTGACGCGCTCCGGGTAGCGCTTTTTCAAATCGACGAGCCACTGGACCAGCTTGACCGAGTCCGGACCCCGGTCGGGGAGGTCGCCGCCGAAGACGAGCTTTTCGTTGGGATCCTTCGGATGGACGAAGTCGAGACGTCCGTCCACCCAACGCAACTTGCCGGACTCGACCAGCTTGTCGACGGCATTCCGGCGACCTTCCAGATCGGTCAAGAAATGGGTCCCGCGTTGATTGGGCGGGAGATCGAAGCGGTCCCCGAAGCGGTGCTGCAAATAGGTCCTCGCCTGGTCGAGGTCCTTCACCACCTCGGCCCAGCCCTTTTTCGCCGCCATCGTGTCGAAGGGGGCGATCAGGTCGCCCGTCCAGCGGGACAAGGCCTTGGCGTCCTTCCCCACTGCGGCCTCCACGCCGCCTTGGCCCAGCTTGGAGACCAGCCAAGACGCCTGAGCGGCCCGCGCCGCGAAGTGGACGAGCAGGCCGAGCTCTCCCTCGGGTTTCTCCATCAACTTTTGCAAGTCCTCCGACGAGGCGTCGTAGAAGCGTTGCAACAGGGCCTTCCCTCGCTTCCGGTCGCCGGCCAGGGCTGTCGCGAATTTCACCAGGGCTTGTCCGGCGTAAACCCCCGGCAGGTTCAAGGCATGGTCCAAGTCGCCGAAACCGCCGAACATCCAGGCCTTGTTTTCATCCCGCACGAAGCGGCCGAGCTCCGCGTCGCCGCCGGCGGCGGCCTGCAGCTTCGCGGCGAGGGCCTCCGTCCCGCCGGAGGGATTTTCGAAATGCTGCTGCAGGATGGCCTTGACGCGGGCGCCGTCGAGGGAGGGAAATTTGCGTCCCAGCTCGCCGCCGAGATAGCCGACGTGCTGGGCCAAGGCGGCCCGGCGGAAATAGTCATTCTCAAGCCTATTCAGCTTCCCGCCCTGAAAATGACCCGCGGTCCGTGCGACCAGGGTCGCGAAGGCGGATTCCGCAATTCGGCGCTGTCCGGGGCTGAGTCCCCGCACCGCGGGGAGGGCGAGGTAGTCGGCCGCTGAACGCTTCCCGACTTGATCGGCGATCTCGCCCAGCCTCGGCGTCCGCTCTCGGATCTCCTCTGCGGAAGCGACCTTCAGCGTTTGGAATACGTCCGGCTCGGGAGGGGCCGCCTCGGCGGAGCGACGCTCCGGCGTCCGCGTTTCAAGTCCCGGCTTCTCCCGCCTCGGCGCACTCGGAGGGCCCTCGCCGCCCCGGGGGCCCGGCTCGCGGGAAGGGCGCGGGGGCTTCGGCTCGGCCCTTCCTCCTTCCCCAAGCGGGGGGGAAATCTTGGGTTCGGACCTTCCGCCGCCGATGAGCTGCTTGGTCATCCCCATTTGGACGCCGCCGAAGGCGCAGACCGAGACGATGTCGCGGAACTCCTCCCAGCTCATCGCGCGGTAGTCGCCGTCCAGCGTTTGACGGACGTAGGCGTCCAGGACCTCATCGACGGCCTCCTGAACGGTGTCGGCGGCGAGGCGCAGCGGCCCCAGCCGCGGATCGGCGGCGTAGCGCGACCACATCTGGCGAAACAGATCCCCGCGGGCCCGAACGGCGTGGGGCTGCAAGGGGGCGACCAATCCCATCGCGAGGCCGGTCGCGACCGCGTCCTTGAACCAGCCTAGAACGGTGTCGGGTTCCGTCTTTAGCTGGCCGGAGAGTTTGGCGCCGGTGTTCTCCGCTAGCGAGATATAGCCGCCCATCAAAACCGCGCGCGTGAAGGGCGAATCGAAGATCTCGCGCGTCGCCCGCGCCAGACCGCCGCTCCCGCGCATCGCGGCCCGAGCGCCCCCGCCGCCCTTGCCCAGGCGCCCTGCCGCCGCAAGCGCGCCGCCCGTCCTCTCCAAGGCGCGTAGGCCCCGCAGGGAACGGAGCACCCTGCCCGCCGCCGCGGCGCCGCCCGAGACCGCGGCGAGCGCCGCCGTCTCGAGGGTGGTGGCGGCGAGGCCGGCCAGCTCGGAGCTCCAATCCGCCGCGGCGGCGCGGAAGCCGCGGTTCATGACCCCGCCGGCGCGCATCGCCGCGAAGAGGTCCGCTTGAACGGCCTCGAGGTCCTTGGGAGTCCGCGCCCGGCG